>NZ_CAXTNE010000125.1:0-22275 GCF_964245445.1 uncultured Nostoc sp. | reverse complement strand
ATGGTCAAGGTTTATTTAATAACCCAGTAGTCACAGATATTGTCGTGACTTTAGACATAACAAACAGTATCTAACTGGAGATGTTGATCGAAATGATGATGCTGATTTAATTGAACTTTGGCAAGATGGCGGAGTATTCAAATCCACAAGTTTCCTTAATAGTGGTCAAGGTTCATTCATTTAATAACAGAGCCATCACTGAAAGTGAGTTGTTATTTCAGGGTATTCAGTTTGCAACTATCGAAGATATAGCAATTTTATCTTATTTGCAAACACCGACAGACAGAGATACCCAACTTATTAAAGAAGTTTGGGATCTTTTTGTTTGTAACTTATTTGTGAAAAACATCCCCAAAATGACTATTATTGATGTTAAGATAAAATTTCTATTACTCCTATTTGATTTTTAAAATAACCAACTACTCCTCTAGTTCTCTTCTTTCCAAAATTCTCGGCGTTATCTGCACTTTTTGTGTATTATTCGGTAAGGCACTGAGAGCATATCTTGACCCTGATTAATGCGTATAAATTAATGCTTTATCAAGTATTAACTGCTGAATATTGATGCTTTGAGTATTTTATAGAATTTAGAAGCTGTAACTATTGATTTTGTGTTATCTCAAGGTTTTCTCAACTTAAACAAACCATTTGACTGGACTTCCCACGACTGCGTAGCGCGAGTGCGAAAATTGTTGCGCCTCAAACGTGTCGGACATGCGGGAACTTTAGATCCAGCTGCTACAGGGGTTTTACCAATCGCCCTTGGTAAAGCCACAAGATTGTTGCAATATCTGCCAGAAAACAAAGCTTACAAAGCCACTATTCGGCTGGGAGTGCGTACCACAACCGATGATTTACAAGGCGAAATCATCACTTCTCAACCTTGTGCTGGATTGAGTTTGGCACAGGTGAAAAGCGTATTACCACAATTTGAAGGCAAGATTGAGCAAATACCACCTAGTTACAGTGCAATTCAAGTGGATGGTAAACGTCTCTACGACTTAGCACGCCAAGGTAAAACGGTGGAAGTTCCAGTGCGAACAGTGGAAGTTTTTCAGATAGATATTTTGGACTGGAGAGAAGGGGATTTTCCCGAATTGGATGTTGCGATCGCCTGTGGTTCTGGTACATATATTAGAGCGATCGCTCGTGACTTAGGTGCAATTTTAGAAACTGGTGGTACTCTGGCCGCTTTGATTCGCACCCAAAGCAGTGGTTTCGATTTAACAGATAGTCTCACTTTGACGGACTTAGAAAATCAACTGCAAGCTGGAATATTTCAATCGATTTATCCAGATGCAGCTTTACAACATTTGTCATCTGTTACTTTACCAGCAACATCTGCTCAAAAATGGTGTCAAGGTCAACGAATTTCTCTAACTTTCGATGTTCCTGAAGTAGTGCGAGTTTATGATGAAGAGACTCGCTTTTTAGGTATTGGCCAATTACAAGATAAAGTGTTGATTCCCCAAATGGTTTTTGAACCGATTTCTTAAAACTGTGATAAGTTGAAGCTTTTAATTTGGACATATTTGGACACAATGTGTAAAATTATCATCAACAGTAAATTAAATGGTAGCTTTACCCAAAAGATTAGAAAACTTAGATGCCCGTAGACTCGTTCAAGAACATATTGAACCAAGAACATATTGAACTATGTGATTATAAAGTTTGCGGATACTGGGATGCTCAAGATAAATATTATGAAATAATTACTTTGCCTCGTATCTTCAAAACAGAATTAGTTAGCAGTTCTATTGGCTTTACTCACAACAAGCGCTTTTTAAACTAAAGTTTGTTTTCACAGTTTCTGGTATTGATGCTATAGGTAAGCCAATTCATAACGCTCAAAGAATCGGTGAGTTGCTTCTTGTCTATGATTAAAATCTAGGACTTGTAGATGAGAATTAGCTTTTAGATATTAATTCCCTTTTTTTGGATATCAAAATTTCTCACACCTGAATACTGTAGCAGCTTGAACTGTAATCGAATACTGTAATGCTTGGCAGCTAGCCTTATGACATGATTAGAAAAATAATATAACGAACTACTATGACACAAAGTCCAAATCGAATTGAAGCAATTTTAGAGCGGACAGCAGAAAAGGCTGAAGCGAATACGACAGGGATAGAAGCGATCGCTAGACAGGAGAACGACAAGTAATGAGCGATCGCCATCCTACCACTGCTGCACGTCTCAATGTCTACATCCAAGGTCAAGGATTCCCCATTCTGGGCTTACATGGTCATCCTGGTACTGGTCGTAGTCTATCTGTCTTTACCAATCATTTATCAAAACGTTATAAAACTTTTGCTCCTGATTTACGTGGATACGGCAAAAGTCGCTGGAATGGTAATTTTAATATGAATGACCATTTAACTGATTTAGAAGCGCTGCTAGACCGCTTTGAGATTGAAAAGTGTCTATTATTGGGATGGTCACTTGGGGGTATTCTGGCAATGGAACTGGCATTACGTTTGCCAGAGCGTATTACAGGGCTGATTTTGGTGGCGACAGCCGCAAAACCCCGTGGGAGTCATCCTCCTATCACTTGGCAGGATAATTTATATACTGGCGTTGCTGCTCTAATAAACTATATAAAACCGAGTTGGCAATGGAATATTGATACTTTTGGCAAGCGATCGCTTTTTCGCTACCTAATCCAACAACATACAACTACCACTTATAACTATATCGCCACAGAAGCAGTACCAGCTTATTTACAAACCTCTCCTGCTGCAACTCGCGCCCTCTATAGTGAAATTCAATCGGGATACAACCGACTTCTAGATTTGCAACAAATAGAATGTCCTAGTTTAGTACTTGCTGGTGATCAAGACCGCCACATTACATCTAGTTCAAGCTTAGAAACTGCTCAACACCTTAACAATTCTCAATGGCAATGCTATCCCAACACCGCCCATCTTTTTCCGTGGGAAGTCCCCCAGCAGGTGCTGAATGACATTGACCATTGGCTCGAAGTTCATCCGCAGGTAATTAGTAGTCAATAGTCCAAATATTTAAAAATTATATTTAAAAAATTTTGACTATTGACGAAGAATAAATCGAGAGTGAAGATGTGGTGACGCGGTGAGTGAAAAAGACGCATTAACGCGGTAAAAGAATTCTCAATCTCTCCGTGTCTTTGCGTCCCCCCATTCTCGCATCTTTTCCATTCTCTGGCCTAACTTAACTTAAATCTGACCGCCAAAGGCAGGCTGTACTTTGTGGTCAAATCTTTCCCCCAAGTCTTCAGCGATTGTTAAGTTATTAGGTTTGCAGCGCTTGATATTCACAGAAATTCCTTGCGCTCCTTCGTTCTCCAAATCTTCTATATATCCAATGCTTGACAATTTTGCATCAGAAGAACTTAGAAATGGCCCGAAGTAGTATGTACAACGGGGATTTTGCGTCCCAATCTCTACCCACCAAGCCAAGCCGATAAAGTCGAATGTGTTAATTAACACTTCCTTGAGGTTATGCCAAATGCTTTTCATGCTTTTCGCCAGTTTATAAACGTCTACAAGGTGTTAAACAATATGTTGCTTTATTATCTTTTACATTTCTTTATACTCTGTTATTGTTATTTTTTCAAAGAGGTTTTTTGTAATTTATCTAAGTGCAGGGTATTTAGCGATCGCTGGCGATAAATTTCATAAAGTGTCATACCTGCTGCTACGGAAGCATTGAGGCTAGGAGTCTTACCTTGTAGAGGAATCGATACTAAGAAATCACAAGACCGTTGAGTTAACATACTCAGACCTTCGCCTTCTGAGCCGATTACCAAAACGATTGGGCCTGTGAAATTGACTGTATGCACAGGTTCGCTTCCACTTGCAGCAGTGCCGTAAATCCAATAGCCAGCTTCTTTTAATTCTTCTAAGGCGCGGCTGAGATTGACAACTCTAGCTACAGCAAAATTTTCTAAAGCGCCTGCTGCTACTTTCATCACAGTGGAAGTGATCCCAGATGCTCTTCTTTGGGGAATCACTAAACCTTGAGCGCCTATTGCTTCGGCGGTGCGAATAATTGCTCCCAAGTTGTGGGGATCAGTAATTCCATCAGCCACTACAATTACGGGATCGGTTACAGCTTTTGCCTGTTCAATTAGATCCGGCAATTCCATATAGGCGTAGGGAGCAACTTGTGCCGCTACACCCTGATGATTAGCCCCATTGGTGAGATAGTCTAAGCGCTTTGCTTCAACCTCATCAATAACTGTGCCATTTTCTTTCGCTTGCAAGAGAAAATGGTGAAAGCTGGGGTCGTAGCGCAGACGGGTAGTAATCCAGATCCGGTTGAGATTGCGCTGATTTTGCAATGCACTCAATACTGGATGACGACCATAGATGAGATCGCTATCTTCTTCTGTCGGTGTAGATACAGACGGCTGGGAGAAGTTGCTATTTCGTTGGCGGGAGTTGTCAATAGGGTTGCTATCTATTTTCCTGAGATTGCGAGTCGGATTAGCAACATCTATTTTCTTGGGATTACGAGTCGGATTAGCACTAGAGACAGGGTTGCTATCTATTTTTCTGGGAGTGCGAGTCGGATTAGCACTAGAGACAGGGTTGCTATCTATTTTTCTAGGATTGCGAGTCGGATTAGTTACAACACGCTTACCCTGAATTTTTACGGGTTGCCCACGATTGGATTCGTTGGAAGTCTTGACTTTTCTAGGTTTATTCTGCATTTGAGTTATAGATATAGCGTATGGTTGATTATCACAATTACGTCAATTTCTTGAACCAAATCTACTACTGTGGCTACTGTAAAATTAAGTTCTCACTCTTTTTCTACATGAAGCATTTGCAACAGTTCGGTTAGACGCTGGTAATCGGTGAGATATAAGTAGCCAATTAAGGTTTCTAGACTGGTTGCCTGTTGATAAATTTCGGGATTAAGTCGCTTAGGGCGTCCTGTAGCGGCGTTTCTACCCCGTCGGACAATTTCTAATTCGGTGTCCCTGAGATAAGGAATCAGCGATCGCAAATGTAGCGCTTGTGTTTCCGCTCTTACCTGCTCCACTACCAGACGATGGTAAATTCCCGTCCGCTGCAATGGCAGCAGATAGAACATTCTAACATACAACTCATAAATTGCATCCCCCAAATATGCTAAAGCAGTAGGAGAAATTTGTTGCACTTGTGAGAGGGAAATCTGTTGGAATGGCGCTGTGGTTGTCAAGAGTGCTTGAGTCCAAGATAAAGTCTGTTTAGGAGTTTCATCTTGTCCATCTAATAGCTCTTCCTCCTGTGACTTCACAAATAAATCATTCCTTGACGGGCTACATTTGGCAGGCATTCTTTGCAAAGACTGATTTTTCTGAAGTAAGCCATAATCCTATACTTAGCATAATCAATACTATCAGAAATACTTACTAATTCTATCTTTTTGATTAAGAGTTGGCATTTAGCTCACCCTGATGTCAACGCCCATAAACCCAATTTTGCCTACTTGTGGTCTGTGCCTAAGATAGGGTAAAATTTTGACATCAAACTCACCCTGTTACTTGATCGCATTGTCATGCTTACTTAGTAAGCGACAATTTTTAACTATACACTATCAAGTCAAGTTTACCTATAAACAAATCTGCTGGCTTTGTATTTCTTACAAATTTCTCAGACTTGATTGTTTATCCGATAAGAATCCAAAAATTACATACCCAATAACTGGGTGTCTATATCTTTATTATTGCTCAACTTTAAACATAATAGCTTAACTGGCTTTGTGCCTCTCCCACAAGGAGAGAGGTTTTCTGCCAGAAGTTTTAAAAATTAAGCTATCCGATGTTGAATCTGGATAGCCGAATTGATCTCTCGGTTCAAGCAATCAAGACTACTTGACGTTTTCTAGAGCTTCTTCAACTGATTTTTGCAGGGAGAGAAACTTCTCTAGGCGAACAAGCTTGACCGTTTGAGTTACCCGGGCATTCGTGACGATTTGCAAAGTGCCTTCAGCAGTTTGAGCCTGCTTGGCTAGCTGCACCAAAGCACCCAAGCCAGAGCTATCAATAAAGTCGATTTGTGAGAGATCCAAAATAATATGCTTAGGGCCCTCGTCAATCTTACTGCCAAGTACCTTGCGAAATGTCGGCTCAGAAAAGGCATCTAACAAACCTGTGAGGCGGAATAGCTGACAGTTATCCCGGACTTCACGAGTGCCCCTCAGGCTAACGGTTAGATTCAATGGATCAGCAATAATTCCCTCCTCATGAGTTAAAGTGAACGCTCAAGTATAGATGGTTTTTGAGCAAGTTGTCTACAATCTACTAGGGGATTGGGGATTGGGTACTGGGTACTGGAGATTAGGGATTGGGGATTGGGTATTGGGGATTGGAAGAAAATAGTATTTTTATTTCCTATTTCCTATTTCCTATTTCCTATTTCCTATTTCCTATTTCCTATTCCCCAGTCCCCATTCCCCATTCCCTATTTTTACCTCACTTCAGCTGTCTCGGCTTGACGTGCTGTTCGCATAGCTTGAACAAATTGCTCAAACAAGTAATCAGCATCGTGAGGGCCAGGACTGGCTTCTGGGTGATATTGGACGGAGAATACAGGTAGAGATTTGTGACGTACCCCAGCAACGGTGCGATCGTTTAAGTTCAGGTGGCTGATTTCCACAACTGCCGCAGGTAAAGAATCTGGGTCTATAGCAAAACTATGGTTTTGGCTGGTAATTTCTATCCGTTGTTGTAAACCGGCAGGCTGATTTAAACCACGGTGACCAAATTTAAGTTTATAGGTTTCTGCCCCTAGTGCATGACCTAAAATTTGGTGTCCCATACAAATACCAAAGATGGGCTTTTCACTTAACAGAAGCGCCTTGGCAGTTGCAATTCCTTCAGTGACGGCAGCAGGGTCGCCAGGCCCATTTGAAAGAAACACACCATCTGGATTGTAGTTGAGGATTTCCTCTGGCGGCGTATCAGCAGGCACAACAATTACCCGACAACCATAACTTGTTAAGCGACGCAAAATATTACGTTTTACGCCAAAGTCAAGGGCAACAACGGTAAAGGGTTCTCCAAGATTTTCCGCAGCTTCCGAGTTGAATTCCCAAGCTGGAATTGTGGGATCTGACCATTCATAAGCCTTTACGGTGGTGACTTCCCGAACCAGATTTAATCCTGCCATGTCGGGAGCTGCTAGTACCTGCTCTAGCAATTCCGCCTCATCGAGAATGGTTGTGGAAATGCCACCGTTCATGGCTCCAAACATCCGAATTTTACGGGTTAGGGCGCGGGTATCGATGCCGTAGATCCCTGGTACTTGGTTTTGTTTAAGGTAGTCTGGTAAGGATTGTGTCGATCGCCAGTTACTCGGACGGTGACAAATATTCCGTGCGATCGCACCCCGCACTTGGGGGCCATCTGATTCCTCATCCTCAGAATTTACCCCAGTATTCCCTAATTCAGGATAGGTAAAAATTACAATCTGACCGCAGTAACTTGGGTCAGTTAGGACTTCTTGGTAGCCTGTCATGCCAGTGTTGAACACCACTTCTCCGATCGCGGTTCCCGTAGCACCGAAAGACCAACCGCGATAAGTGGTTCCATCTGCCAGGACAAGTAAAGCAGGTATTGCGTCAGACAAGGGCATAGGCGATAGATTAGGGATTGGGTACTGGGGATTGGGTATTGGGGATTGGGTACTGGGGATTGGGTATTGGAAAACTTTTCCCTAGTCCCTAATCCCCAGTCCCCAGTCCCTAGTTCCTAGTCCCTAATACTGCGATTGTTAATTATCCCATGAGTTGAGCAATTGGGAGTTTTTAGAATAGTTAATTAAAATTAAAAGGGAGTTAAATTAGCGGGAGTGGCTTTGGCAAAGCTTGGGCAGTTAAAATTAATTATGCTTCAGTCTTTTTTATCCCGTGCAACCCTAATTTTTCTATCAAGCGCTCTAGCGGTTTTGTGTGTTGCCTGTAGTGAAGACCAACGGAACACTGCGACTGGTGGCAATGAGCAACCCGCGCCAATTGGGGAGCAGGCATCAGTACAGCCTGCCGTTGAACCAACAACACCAGCAGTTACCCCTACCCCAGAAGCACAACCGCTAGAGCCGTCTGAAAGTGAACCAAGTCTTTTTGAGATGGGGCTAGATAAAGCCGTTGGCGCTTGGAGTATCAGCCGATCTGCTCAATCTCCAGGTGATTGGATTTTGGTGGCAAATCAGTACCAGGATGCGATCGCGCTGATGCAAAGAGTCCGGCGACAAAGCCCAGAATTTGCGATCGCTCAAACCAAAATTACTGAATATCGCCGCCAAATTAAATATGCCAGGCAGCAAGCTGATCCTCGCCCTGTGCGCGTTGCCGAACCGAAGAGGATAGTAGTTGTGGTTCCCCAGAGAATAACCACACCAAAGTATACCTCACCTCTATCGCCTCCACAAGAAATAAACCCGTTACCGCTAAAACCAGCTTTGCCCTCATCAGCAGTGGTAATTCCAGATCAGGAAGTATTTACAGCCCCGATTAAAAGGCGAATTGGTGGAACACCAATTGTCGAAGTTACCTTTAATGGCCAGCAACAATTTGACATGATTATAGATACCGGAGCCAGTGGCACTGTAATTACCCAAGAGATGGCAAATACCTTGGGAATAGTGCCAGTGGGGAAAGCTAAGGCAAACACCGCGAGTTCTAGGGCTGTAGAATTTCCTGTGGGCTACGTTAATTCGATGGCAGTTGGCGGGGTAATAGTGAATAGAGTAGCAGTAGCGATCGCAGGTACGGAACTAGAAACTGGACTTTTAGGACATGACTTTTTTGGTAACTACGATGTCACCATCAAACGTAATGTGGTAGAGTTTCGCCCGCAATTGCGATCGCAAATTAATTCCCCAGAAACTCAACTAACTGCTCCAACTTCGTCCAAGCTGCCCCGCTTTGTAGGATATCCTTAGCGATTTTAATCCCTTGGGTGTGATCGAGGAGTGCGATCGTACCCCCTACTTGCAACGCCAACGACGCATTCAACGCTACTGCATCCTGTTGTGCCTGAGTTCCCTTACCTTGGAGTACCGCCTTGAGAATCAGCGCATTCTCTTGGACATCTCCACCCCGAAGCATACCTATCGAAGCAGGTGTTAGATCCAAATCTAGGGGATTAATGGTAGTTAACTGCACTTCTGCGTCTGATAACACCGCCAAATCAGTTAAATCTCCTAACCCAGCCTCATCAAGTTTTTCTCGTCCATGCAGCACAATCGCCTTTTCCTTGCCCAAATTCTGTAAAGCCTCGGCAACTGTTGCCAAAAGCTTAGGAGTAAATAAGCCCACTACCTGCCCAGTTGGACGCAAGGGATTTACTAACGGCCCGAGCAAATTAAAAATTGTTCGCACTTTCAAAGTCCGCCGTAATGAGGCAACCGCCTTGAGTGCTGGATGCCAACCAGGGGCAAACAAGAAAGTGATCCCGACTTCTTGTAGTGCGGCTTGTACTTTTTCACTAGAGGCACTCAAGTTTACACCCAAGGCTTCCAATACATCTGCACTCCCCGTGAGACTTGAGGCTGAACGATTGCCGTGTTTGGCGACAGGTATACCAGATGCTGCGGCGACAAATGCAACGGCTGTAGAAATATTAAAGGTTGATGATCCATCTCCACCAGTGCCACAGGTATCAATTAGGGGGATTGGGGATTGGGTAGATTCTTGCCCGGTCCCCAGTTTTGATTGAGATTGTAATACTTCAGCCATGCCGGTCAACTCGTCGGCAGAAATGCCTCTAAAGTTCAGCGCTGTTAAAATAGCCCCTGATAACTCTGGGGGAACCGCTTCACTGAGCCATCCTTGCATCAATTCAGCAGCTTGAGTACGTGACAAGGATTGGCCATCTATTAATTGTTGCAGCAGGACATACCAGCTAGCAGAGGATTCTTGAGCAGGGATTGGAGAAGTTACCATAGCTAAGGTTTGTATGTTGTAGCTATATTGAGAGCTATGGGGTTATCCTACCGGAAAATTGGAAGCTATCAAAGTTAGGTTTAAATCTCAAGGCTTAATTGCAAAGCTGGATTAGCAAAATTCTTAACTTGTGATTTTTTATTCAAATCAAGTTTAACTTCGTAGTTAGTAATGAATAACTCTTTTCCTTTAGCAGCACCACTCTGCTTATAGTTATTCATCCCATACTGTAATTCCCATGCTGAGATATTAGCCCATTGAAAATTTTCTCGAATGTGCAGTGAGTCGTCGTAGGTAATTAGCCAGCGATAATGACATTGTTGCAAAAGGTTAGCAAACCTCTGATGTTCAAAAGAAGTGTGCAAGTCACCGTCTTTACCATATAGCTTTGATTTAGTAGCACTAAAATATGGTGGATCTAAAAATAAAAATACATTTTTCCCTTCTGATTTTAATAGGTGGCTGTAATCCAAATTGGTAATCTGGACATTTTTTGATAGAATATTTTCTAACTTTTCTAGCCGTTCTATTGAAGAATCGGTAAATCTTTTATGGAAAGCTTGTTCAGAAAAACCGCCTGATTCTACAGTTCCTGAAAAAGTAATTCTATTGAGTACGAAAAACCGAACTGCTCTTTCTAAATCAGATAAATTATTGACATTTACACTAGTTAATTCTGTAAATAGTAATTTACCATCTGTATATTTTACTTTAATATGTCGAATTTCTTTAACTAACTGACCTATATCAGATTGGGCAAACTTCCAGAATAAGAATAGTTCACGGTTTAAATCGTTAATCCAAATCTTGATATGAGGAAACTGTTGCCTTAAATAAATAAATACAGAACCACCACCCACAAAAGGCTCTCGAAATTCCGAAAAGCTCTCTGGCAAGTATTCAACTATTTGAATTATTGCTTTTGACTTACCACCAGGATATCGTAGAGGACTTTTGATCATAATCAAAAATTATAAGGTTTAAAAATTACTGGATACTTCTATTTTAAGTTTCTGATTATTTTTAGCTTCTAAAGCCAATTTTTTAATAATTATTTTTTGAGGATAACTTCTGGTTCTCTTAGGTGATACCCATTTTGAATAAGCAATTTCAGTTGTAGGTGACTTGATTAATCCATAACCTCTTTCTTTATTGACATCAAATATATCTAAATTAATTCTATTTAAATTATCATCCAAGTAAGTTTTATAGGTCACTCCTTTGATAAATCCTGTAAAATGGAGAACTTCTGCCATATATTCAAATTTCTCTTAATATTTCTCTTTGCCATAGTTTAGTTCAGCATTGGCTATTAAAGCATAGAAATGACCAAGCAAGAGTTAATTTCCTCCTGAATGGCTACAGTTTTCTGAAGTAATTGGCTGTTGGGGCGTAGCTTGCCCTCATAGGCGATCGCAAACCTATGATCATAAAACTACGTATCCGTAATATCTCTTGCTGAATTTTATCCTGAGTTTATGTTGCATTTTCGTAAAAACCTGTTACATTACTTTACAGACAGTTATAACTGTTACAACGTAAAAGCTCGGAGTATTATTTATGGCAAACGTTAAGAAGACTACGCCTTCGGTTTCAGAAGATCCTAATGCTTTGCGCTGGGGCTTCACTCCTCAGAGCGAAAACTGGAACGGTCGTTTTGCAATGATTGGTTTTTTATCTGCCGTTGCACTTGAAGTCTTTTCTGGTCAAGGGATTTTACACTTCTGGGGCATTTTATAAATTTAAACGTTTTTACCTTCATTAGATTATGAGGCAAGGCGGGGATTCGCAAAATCTTCTGCCTTGCCTCATAATCTCAAGAATTAGAAAACTCGCTAGCAATTAACGTGATGAGCGAAATATTACACGACCGGGAGATTCTTCCTGGTTAATTCGCGCATATACTCGAAGACAAGTTAAGACTTCGCCAGGAATACCACCACAGTCTAGTTGTAAGTCATCCTTGGATGAAGCACAGATATCTGCATAAAGTCCCGATAATTGGCGAATTCGCACTTCATTACCTGCATTAATAGCTTCATCAGCGACTTTCTTCAGCATACGCCGTGATTCATGTTGTAGCTTTCCCCACCAAGAATAGCGTTCAGCCGGTGGTACAAATACTAGGGAATGTATCGCTTCGTCCATGTCAATCCAAGCACGGAGAATTGACAGGGGATCAGTGTTTTTCTCAGCTTTTTGGGTACGTTGGAAGCGATCGCTTAAAGCATCAATATATTGATCGCGCTGTTCTGGTTTGGAGTGCAAGGAAATGACATCAAAGCTAAAAACGCTCTTTAAAGCATGATGTAAATCTGGGTCTATTTCGATAAAATTCATATATAAAAATAGGAATGCTGCTGGTAAATCGGATACATTCCCTTGGGGAATTTGAGAATTTGAAAGTACTTGTTGATACAAGGTCAATCCCTGAGTTTGAACAGTTCCACTAAGTCCGGGATAGATAATTTCATCGCGGATAAAGGGAAGCTGATAAAGGTTAGAATTATCTGCGATCGCACCAACTTCTTGGGCTAAATCTAAGGTGCGCGATCGCCAAGTTGCAGCCAAATCCTCTGGTACTCGTAGCAGTTTGCGTTGAATCTCATTCCACAAATCTGAGTCAGTTGTGCTTTGCAGTTGGGAATTACCCAGATAATAATTAAGTTCTGAGTCAGAATCAAAAGCTTCCCGCAGGTGACTTAGTTTTAAATCCTCTGGCGGATCTTCCCAACCAGTATTTTGCTGTGGGGGTGCAGGTTGCAACAGGTTATGAAGTTCTTGCAGCACCTCATCGCATATTTTAGATCCTGGATCTAATGGAAATTCTGTACGAGCCTGATTTAAAGTCGCCTCTAGTCCATACAAATTAAACCGCAGTAATTGGGCTAACTCTGAGTTTTTTGTCTCTAATAATTGACGCAAGTGCTGCATGAATCTCACCTCCAAATATTACTTGTATGTGATTCTTAGCAAATTAAATTTGGTAAACCTTTGCATTTACTTTGCGCCCTTACCCTGCGGGAAGGCGTTCGCGTAGCGTCTCGTAGAGAAGCGCCTATGCGTTTAAAAATCTTAATTTTTTCAACGCAGAGGAACGCAAAGGTTTAATGCAAGAGTTAATGTATACCGCAAAATGGATCGCGTTCTTTATCAACTTCGTTGGGCTGCAATTCTAATTCAGCAAGATAAACGCATCCCTCTTCTTTGAGGCATTCTTGACTGTTTGATGTCCAGTAAGGGACTTCACCGGCGTGCATCCGTAGAATACCTTGATCGTCGAGAGTTACACGATATTGGCAAGGGTAATCTGTTGTCACATCTGGTTTGCTGAGTGCGCCAATTCTTATCCATTTTTTACTGTTAGTTTCGGCATCTGTTTGATAAACATAGAAGGTGTGTTGTCCAGTTTGCGGGAATGGAGGCAATGGATTACTAATTAACCCAATTCCTGGTTTCGTCACGCCATCGCGCAGATAGTGAAATTTTTGGAATAATTTACTACCATCATTTCCTACTTCAAAAACAAGATGATAGGCATCTGGTTGATCAACAGTCGCAGACTCAAGAACATTGACGGCAATATCACCATCATTTAAATCTTTATTGAAGCGTTCCACAGCAATATTCCAGTTCAATTTACCATCAGCAAATAGCGCGGAGGTTTCTGAAACTACCGATTCCAAATCAATGCCAGGGATGTCAATTAAATAATGGGGATTTCCCTGGCAAAGCAACACACTAAATTCAAGGGTTTGGTCTATCTCAAACTGAATTTTAATTTTTTTTAGAAACTCTGCTTCTTGCATTCCCAGTTTCTTCATAAGGTTTTTGCCGTCGAAGCTACCCCATAGTCGTAAATCTCCATCCTCGTAGTCTTGACGGTAAATAATATTAGTTAATTGGATTCCTTGCCATGCAGTACGAACTTTGGCAACAGTTTCCGAAGGTGCGAGTTGATAGAGTTCTTGTCCGGCTTTGAATATAGTGAGTAAATCGTTACTTTGAGTTTTGCGTTTGAAGTTGCAGGGTAAATAATAAAACAGGTTTTTGACATCAATTTCTAGTTGGTTTGCTCCCTTACGCAGCAAGCTTTTAGACTCTTCTGGATCGAACCTTAATCTTCGCAGTTTCTCGGCATAGCAAGCACCGGCGGAGGTGGCTAATTTGGTAAATTCCAGCACAAAGGTAATTCGTTCTGGATTCCACACAAAATATGGAGACTTACTAAATTCTTGGTAGATTTGGCGCTGCACTATGTCTAAATTACAAGTTTTTCCAGACAAAATTAACCAATCAACTTTTTGGGAATTCCAAGAATCTTTGGTGATATCATCGGGACGCAAGCGACTTTCCATCAAACCTTTGGCAATACCGATCGCTTCTTTAATTCCTGAAACGGCGGCTCGTTCAAATTGCTGGTTATCTAGGGTAATGCAGATGCTATTTGGGTCGTTGACTTGCAATTTCACGGCGCTTTGGGTGAGCAGTTCGGAAATTTGTTGTTCAGAAAGTGTGAAGGTTAATAGAGAATTATCTGCTGGTGGCTTTTGCCCAAGTTTAAGTTTAGCCGCTTCCGCATGATCCCAGAGGATATAAAATGATTGCAGGCGTTGGGGCGCTTGTTGCCAACGGGTGGGTAATACTTTCTCGGCAGTATCTAGGGCATCTTTGTAAGCAATATCGCCTTCTGGATTTTCTTTATCTAGACATTTTAAAAGACTGCCAGTTTTGAATTTGCCTTGTTCTAAAAAACGCTCGTTTAACTCAGAGTTAATTAAATCTTCTAGCTTTTCACTTTCAATATCACCTGTTGTTACTGCTGTTAATAAAAAATCTGCGATCGCAACTTTCAATAATCTAAAAATTCGCAGTGTAATTAACTCGCCGCCTAACTGTAAATGACCAGATGAACCTAATAGTTTAGGAGTGAGTTTATAGTAACGTCCTCCTAAACCTCGGTCTTCATAATCGGCAAAACTAGGAGTTTTATCTTCTAAAGTCAGTTCAATTAAAGCTAAGTCTGTGGTTCCTCCGCCAATATCCAAGACGAGAACATTTTGTGACCATTTGTTTCCGGCTTGGCGACAACGGGTTTTGAATGACTCAATGCCAATGTTGAGATTACCACCAAATTCTCGCCATAAAAAGAATATCGCCACAGAAACAGCTTCATCATAAGCAGTTTGCACATCGTCGATCCCCAACTGCTCAACTAATTCCTTAACTTCCTTGCGAACAACTGGTGGGGCGACAGTGGGGTAGGTGACAACTGCTGTTAAAAAATCTCCTTCTGAAAACCTGCGTTGGGTGCGTTGGCGGTAATCTTCAGTTAACTCGATTAAATGCGCCCAAGCAGATTGGATCAGTTGGTTAGCGGTAATTATTTCTTCTTCACCATCCAAAATAACTGGAAACAAACGATCCTGACCAAAATAGCGTTTGGGTGAATGGTGAAATTTGCTGATAATTTCCTTTAAAGAACCGCTTGTACCTTGAGCGATCGCTTTTTTTCGGTTATCTCTAGCTTCCCTACCCATCCGCAGTTTTAAGTCGCTTAACTGCGAAATTTCCGACTCGCTGGGGATTTCCGTATCGCGGCGATCGATATCCAGCACAACTGGAATCAGATTTTGCGACTCTAGGGTAGGGACGCGAAACACCTCATGATAAATTTGGTAAAGTTTTTTGCTGACAGCACGGCGGAATCTCTCGCTGTTTCCTAAGGAAAGTTCAATTTGGCGAATTGCTTCCAAAAATCGCTCTTTATTGTCACTTTCAAAGACTTCACTCAATTGGCTGGGTTCTATCTCCAGGTTTCTGCTAATTTCTGCAATAAACTTTTCCCAATCATCAGCACTGACATCTGGTAAAGCCACTGAGGCGGGAGAACTCAGCCATTGTGATAAGCGATCGCGCAACCGCATTTCTTGTTCTTTTGGTAGAATTTCTGCGATCGGTACTTCAATTGGATCGAAAAGTGTAACAGTGGAATTTGATGTACCAAAATCTAAAGCAAACCATCCTGGAAATCTTTTTTGTTGTTTCTCGCTTGGTTCTTGATCGCTATATTTGTTGAGTTGAAAAGGGTTCATTATAGTATCACTTTCTGTTTTTTGTTTTATAGCTGGCTAAAAACTGTAATGTTGTATCATAAAATTACAAAATTAGAGAATCTTTATGGTAAAGACTTTTAATCTTTGGTCTTGTACCATTGATTCTCTTTAGCACTGACTTTTTTTATTTGGCGACTAACTCGAAAAACAATCCTGGGACACGCTTGAAAATTGCATAAAAAATCGCATCACGTCTCACAAATACATCCTCATAAACCTAGCCGATCGCAATCAGTCACTTTCTGAGTTAGCTTATCTCAAATCATCTAAGTAAGAAACAGCAGCAAGTTCTGAAATAATCTGCAACCAAGTAGGAATTGCTATCTCAGAGGGCAAGTCTCCAGCCACCAAATATCTCAGCAAAGTTTCTTTTTTTGAAAGGTTTTGCAAACTAGGAATAATTTGATCCAAAATGCCTTCTAGTTCGGAATTAATTTGCTGATTAACTTCGCTAACATACTGCACAAGATGAAGGCTGGCGCTAGCAGTAATTTCATCTCGCAGCCGCAATACTAAAAGTTGATGATTACTCGATCTAGGTAAACCTTGGCTTTTTTCTGGTGCCCAGTCAAAGATTTGACCAACGTTGTGTTTCTCATCTTGACGCGCTAGGGGAAAGATGATTTCGGGGGCAACGGTTTTGTTTTCACTAGTGATTTCGGAGATGATCGCTTCTTTCCATTCATTAGGATCGCATCCTAGTAATAATTTGTAAAAGAGATCGGCATCTTCAAAACCAAATTTTTCTTCGATTTCTTGTTCCATATCTGGATGGAAAAATGCCTGCAATTGTTCACGTTCTGGGGCTACATAATTTGACAATTGATTTAACAAATCTACCACTGCTTGATGGATGCGATCGCGGGCAAAATCTTCTACTTCTTTAACAGTTTTCTCAAATACTGGATAAAAATCATCGCTCTTAGTTGGAAGGGAACTATTGACGCGATTTCCCCGATCGAATAATTTCCCGGCTGCACCTTTAGATTCTGCCAGAGTGATCGCTCCATTGTTGGCTTTGTTGAAGAGTAAAGTCCACTGGTTCCAATTCAGGATTCTAAAAGTGAGTTCGTCTTTTACTACATCGCTGACGACAACACCGCGTCGGTCTTTGAGTGGTTCTTTCCCTAAATCTTTTTGAAAATTCCTATAGATTTTATCCAAGCTTTCGACCACAAAACGCAACTCGACAAAGGCGGGACTATCACCTGTAGGGATACCTTGCTCGTGAATTTCATCTATGATGTCCTTCAAGTGATCTTGTTGCTGACTCACCACATCAGCCGATCTCCGAGTATCTTCATACAGTTGCTTTAGACCATGAGTCGCTACATGGGTTTGAATCAATTCTCGCAACTTACTAAGTCCCCCATCTTGACTAAAGTAACCTAGCTGTCTGCCCAAATAACTGCGAGTGTTAGATTCTAATAGTTGTTCACTTAATCGCTGCCATTTTTCTTGTAGCCGTTTAGACCGATCTAGATAATCAGGATAGTCTAAGTTAGCCAAAAACTCTGTTGAGCCTGCTTTCACGGTACTAGAACGTTTTGCCAATTCAGCTAGTCCCAACAGTGGCGATAGTAAAACGATGCGGTCTTTTTGAGTTGTAAACGCTTCTGCACCGTCAATGGTAGTTTGCAGAACTTTGAGTTTTTGGAAAACGGTTTCCTCTTGTAAATCGCTATCTTCAATTAGTTGGTCAAGTTCTCTTTCGCCACCTTCGCCCTCTAGGGGTAGTTGATCGAAGCGACCTACACCTACGAGAATTAAATCTTTCAGGTCTTGTCCCGGTCGCTGCTGCTGCATCATAGTGAAGATTTTATTGGCGCGATCGCTCCCAGGAGATTTACCATTTAGCAATACCAAAATTGTTTGTACTTCTGCCAATTCTCGCAGCGACAAAAAGGTATCCCTAGCCCCCGAATTAGCAGCCCCCAATCCCGGAAAGTCGATGAGAATAAATTTGGCTGCGCCTGTAAAATCCCAAATTTCCCGTGATATTTTTACATCAATATCCACGCGGCGGATGAGTGGGAAGCTGTTTTGTAATAACTTTGTTGGTAGCCTCTGGGGTGGACTTGGTAATCGGATATGCGCTGGAGGTAAATCTTCAAATTTCAGAGTTTGGATTGCCATTGGCTGTTCGACTAGCTGTAGCCCTTCACGGGCAGTGGTAGCATCAATCTGGTAACGCCCACCACACATAACTTCCCCATAAGCTTGATAAGCCCGGAGAAATAATACCAACTCTCGGAGTAAATAACGTAGCTCTAAATTGTTACTGCTATTCCATGCTTCTTCACACCAGCCAATAATATCTGTGCCAGAGTTGAGTTTCGATACTGGTATAGGAGGAAGCCCTGCTGCTGTTGTCCGTTTATTGGCTTCCCCTAGCATGAAGCGTAGACACTCATGTACCCCTTCATGAGAAAGATAATCTACAGTAAAATTACTTAATTGCGTAGTAGCAAAGTCATCTTGCGGTATGATGTGTATGGCGGTAACATTACCTGTAGTGGGGTTTTCGCTGACCGGCAAAGCATCAGCATATCCAATTAAACTGCCTAAAAGTAAAGTTTTCCCACTACTGAATTCCCCCATCACCCCAATTTTGACAGGTGAAGTTGCCAGGTCTACAGTTTTCTGGGCAGCTGACCGCAGACGCAGAAGACAGTCGTCAAGACTAGCTGGAACCCAATCTTCTTGTTTTGAAGGGTGCTGGGGCACAGAATCTATCTTTCGGAGGATGAATTCGCCGTACTCCTTAAAACGGCCCAGTTTATCTGGTTCCATAAAGTAGTTTCCGCCTAACATTAATTTCTGTGAGCTTTATAACATATAAAATGCGATTGCTAGCCATTGTTGCAACGTGTTGATATCACATTTAGCATTTCTCTCATTTAATTTGCGATTTTGGGATGAGGCGTTTTGAACAGTCAAGACAATTTTGAGAAATCGGGTTTAATTGGAAAATTGAAGAAGAATTTAAAAGTCAGAATGGGCTAAACGCCCCGCTACCGCTAACAAGAGCCATAATGAATAAAGTAGGGTTTTATACCACAATTTTACTAGAGGCTCCTTAGTATAGATGTGGGTATTAAACCCTTTTATACCCTTTATTTTAAGAGGATGTCCAAAAAGTCTTAGGTGAATATAATTCGCTACTGCATTAGCATTGTCTACCTACACGGAAAACATGAAAAATCAAAAATTTCCAACCCACGGAGGTAGGTTTTGTCTGTATAGCTGCGACTTCTAATCCGGTTCGGATAAGCAGGGAAGGCTCTTCAGGAAAGAGGGTTATTGTTAAGTAATTCTTCTTTCCCCTTGCCTGCCTCAACCAAGAAATTCCTTAACCGAACGGTATTGAGTCACTAGAACTCTAATTCATGCTGAATTCTTCTTGATAAAAAATCAATATTGATTTGATATGAATTTTCTAATTATTATGAATTTCTGATAAAGATATAAACATCTCATAGTGAATCATGTAGTTTCCGTAAAGCTAAATCACGTTTTTGAGCAATGCAATTACATAGTTAAGATGAATTTATAGGAAATTTTAAGAAGACACAAACTCAAACAAGTTTACTGACACATAGATAGCTTAAATTTCACTAAAAACGCTGAAGTTAATCTTAATGATAACTTTAGTATTTTCTCAATTTATTTACAATAATAAAGGAATTATTTTAAATATAAAACTAAATAAAGTATTAAGATAAATAGCAGGTTGATATATAAATTATATATATCTATTAAAAAATCTTATTTTCAGACTATTACCTTAATAATTTAGACAGAGCAGGCAGGCAAAAGTGTTTTCTAAAAAGGTGCAGAGTAACATTAACCAAATCATGGTCGAAGAGGAAGAAATAGAACAGGATAAAAAAGTATTTTGCCAGCAGGCGGATACTGCTCCTCTGATGATTTGGATGGCTGGATGCAATGCACTTTACTGTTACTTAAATGCAAATTGGCTGGAATTTACTGGAATATATCTAACAACAGGCGCGTCTGTATCTGCGCGAGGAGAGGAGATAGGCAATATCTGGGCTTGCAGCGTCCATCCGGAAGATAGACAGCAATGTGAAGATATATACCTGAGAGCATTTACGGCGCATGATTTGTTCCAGAGGCAATATCGTCTGCGTCGGTCTGATGGCGAATATCGCTGGATTTTAGATACAGCCGTGCCACGGTTTGCAGCAAATGGTAGCTTTGTTGGTTACATCGGTTATTGCGTGGATATAACAGAAGCGCGACCTCTCCTGAGAGAAAGCAGCCCAGCATCTACAAATTATCAACAAAAACAGGCGGCAGAATTAGCAAAAGCACTAGAACAACTACAAGCTGAAACTGCAAAACGCCAAGCATTTGAAGCACAGTTACGCCAAAAAACATCAGAATTTGCAGCGATTTTGCAAGTGCTTCCTGATTTATACTTTCGTCTTGATGCTGATGGGAGTATTCTGGATTACAAGCCAGGGAAGATGGAGCAATCATATATCCTAACAGGAGATTGTCAGGGCAAGAGTTTGCGAGAATGCCTACCGATTGCTGTAGGCGATCGCTTCCACCAAGCAATAACTCAAGTACTTGAAACTCAATATGAAGTCAGTTTTGAATATACCTTAGCGCTCCCATCCGGGAAGAATAATTTTGAAGCTAGGTTATTACCATTAGCAGACCAGCAAATCATACTTCTTGTCCGCCACACCAGCGACAACATCCAAGCAGCATTCATAGAAACCGATAACAAGTTTCGCAGCATTGTCGAAAACGCCAATAACATTATTTTTGCGCTGACACTTGAAGGGATATTTTCCTACGTTTCTCCTAACTGGACAGAAATTTTTGGACATGAGGTTGCAGAGATTGAAGGTAAATCCTTTGTTCCCTTTATACATCCTGACGATGTGCATATTTGTGCCGATTATTTTCAAAGAATTTTGACAACAAGTGCGAAACAAGACGCAATTGAATATCGGGTAAAACACAAAAATGGTAGTTGGCGATGGCATACAAGCAACTCATCTGTTATTAAAGACGCCAATGGTAATATTTTAAACTTTGTTGGTATTTGCTATGACACCACAGACCGCAAACAAGCAGAAGTTGCACTCAGAGAAAGTGCCCAACGGGAAGCCCTACTCAATCGTCTTTCTAACCAGATTCGAGCTTCCTTGGATCTCAATTACATTGTGCAAACCGCAGTGCAGGAAATTCGCAACTTATTCCAGATTGATCGCTGCGCCTTTTTTTGGTATCGGCAAGACGCTGATGTACCCTACTGGGAGAGAGTATATGAGGCGAAAAGTTCCTCTTTCCCCTGTTTGCTTAATCAGCAAGAAGCAACTAATGCAGAAATCGAACTAATCGCAGCCAAAACTTTGAACAGAGAAATCATCCGCATTAATGATGTTGAGACTGTGGGCGATTGCACTGCACAGCAGTTTTTGCAGGATTTTGGTTTCACTGCTTTTATGTCGCTCCCCGTACACACCCAATCTGGGGAAATTGGCACATTTAGCTGTGGTTCTTGTAGTGGCTTCCGGCCTTGGCAGGACAACGAAGTAGAATTATTACAAGCAGTTACAGTTCAACTAGCGATCGCCATTGACCAAGCAAAACTTTACACCCAAAGCCGCATCGCTGCCCAAACAGCCCAAGACAAAGCCCAGCAACTAGAAGCAGCGTTGCTAGAACTTCAACAAACCCAAGCACAACTGATTCAAACTGAAAAAATGTCCAGTTTGGGACAATTGGTTGCAGGTATTGCCCACGAAATTAATAATCCCGTCAATTTTATTTACGGCAATATTAGCCATGCCCGTGAATATACCAAGGATTTGCTGCACTTGGTAGACCTTTATCAACAGAACTATTGTCCACCAACACCAGAGATTCACCAACAAATCTACGCCATTGATTTAGACTTTCTCAAGCAAGATTTGCCCAAAATCCTGAATTCTATGAATATGGGAGCCGAACGCATTCGGCAGATTGTCCTATCTTTACGCAATTTTTCTCGCCTTGATGAAGACGGCACAAAGCCAGTGGATATTCATGAAGGTATTGATAACACCTTGCTGCTGTTGCAAAATCGCCTGAAAGCCAAATCAGGACATTCCGAAATCCAAGTAATCCGAGACTACGGCAACCTGCCACTAGTAATGTGTCACGCTGGACACATGAAACTATCCCACTAATAAAAAAGTATGGTAATCTACTTCTCAACAAG
>NZ_CAXTNE010000124.1:0-22276 GCF_964245445.1 uncultured Nostoc sp. | reverse complement strand
TTGCTGGGGGAAATGACCCCAACATCGAGCCGTGGAGCAGAGCAGAACATGTTCTTACGTCCCCCACTTCTATTAAGTGGCTCAAGTGAAGGTGGGGTCGAATCCCAATTCTTTTCTATTCCCCTTGCTAAGAGCTCTCCTGCTTCTTCAATTCGCTCAGAGTCAGCTAGTATGCTACAAAAGATTTTTACAATCGGTGGAACTTCTCGGTGAAACTTCAGGGCATTGCTAATCAAATTTTGAAACAGTTGCAATAGCTGAGTGGCATCTCCATTGACAGTTGGTAATTCACCTACCTCAACTACGCCTCCCGTGCGTTGAATCTGCACCTGCAAGTTGGCGATCGCGTCATGCACCACTTGAGTTAAGTTTACTGGCACAAAGGGCTTGGCCTCTGTTGTGATTCGTGAAAGTGATAACAAATCGTCAATCAAAGCTTGCATTCGTTGCGTCGCTTTTTGAATGCGATCAATGTAATCTTGTCCGCGATTGTCCAGTGATGCTTGATATTTGGTTTGCAGCAGCGAGCAAAAGTTACGCACGGTGCGGAGAGGTTCTTTGAGGTCATGGGAGGCAACATGAGCAAAGGCTTGGAGTTCCTGATTACTGTATTGCAGTTTGAGCATCAGGTTTTGCAGTTCTTGTTCAGCATATTTGCGATCGCTAATGTCTTTGTGCGTTCCCGTCATTCGCAATGGTTTACCGTCTCGATCTCGAATCACGACTTTGCCATAATTACCAATCCATTTCCATTCGCCAGATTTGGTGCGAACGCGGTAATCAAAAGCGTAGGGTTGGGCAGCATCTTGGAGATGGGCGTTTAAGGTTTCCATCACCCAAGGCCGATCCTCTGGATGAATCAGGCTTCCCCAAATGCTAACATCCATTGCCAGATCGCCGACTTCATAGCCTAACATTGCTAACCACCGAGGGCTGACATAGATATATCCCGTGGTGATGTTCCAGTCCCATAAACCATCTCCAGACCCTGCAAGCGCCAGTTGCAATTGCTCCTCGCTCTGACGCAGAGATTCTTCGATCTGCTTGAGATTAGTAATATCAACTACTAGCCCATTACCAACGACTTGCTCACCTTCCAGCAATCGAGGGGATGTGCGAAAGTGAAACCACTTAAGTTTGTTGCTGGCAGTGCGAATGCGAACTTGAAAATCGAAAATTGACAGGTTACGCATGGAGGATTCGATGGCTTGCTGATAGCCTGCAATATCTTCCTCAACTATTTGGCTAAAGAGCAGATGGGGATTTTTGAGAATATCTTCTGCTTTGATCTCAGCTAGGTTTTCAATTCCACCACTCAAGTAAGAGAACCGACCATTGCCATCTGGTTCAGCAATATATTGATAGATCGCTCCATTAGGTAAATTGTCGCCAACCGATCGCAATAAGGCTTCTCGGTCTTGCAGGGCTTGTTCTACTCGTTTGCGTTCGTCTTCAGTGCGCTTGCGATCGGTAATATCGTGTTGCACTGCAACTACAACCGTCCCATGCTCTGGATGCTCGAACATAGAGGCGGTTGCCTGACACCAAAATGGCGTGCCATCTTTCTTGACGTTATGGACTTCGTAGGTGGCTTCACCTTGCGTTTGAATGCCAGTCATAATCGCACGGGTGACTTCAGCCGCATTGAGTTGATCATCCTGATAATTCAAAATATTAACCTGTTGACCGTTTAGCTCACCAGGCGCATAGCCAAACATGCTCTCAAACTTGGGATTAGTGTAAGCAATCACCCAATCGGCTATCCGCACCAGGCAAACCCCACCAGTCATATTTTTCAAGATGATACTTTGCAGTTTCAAGCGTTCTTCAGTTTGCTTGCGATCGCTAATATTAATTGCTACACCGCCAATCAAACATTCTTCTGTGGGAGATGAGATGGGAAATTTGTAGGAGAGAAAAGTTCCGATTGTACCATCTCTTAGCGGTGCGGTTTCAGTTGCCTCAATTGCCTGATTGGTGTTAGCAACGGTTTGAATGGTTTTAAGGTATTGTTGAGCAACTTCAGCTGGGTATAACTCGAATATGGTTTTGCCGATCACGGTTTCTGGCACTTGCAGAGTACGAAGGTAGGTTTGATTCAGGTAGAGAATGCGCCCGTTGCGATCGCTGATCCAGGAGAGGACAGGGCTATTGTTCATGAATGACTGAAATTGCGCCTCACTGTATCGCAAGGCTTCTTCTACCTGTTTACGGCGAATCACTAAACTTAGTTGCGCGGCGATTGCGCTGAGGTTTTCTATTTGCTGCTGATTTGCCGATGCTGCCTCAAATTTGAAAAAGACCAATACCGCTAACACTTGATTGTCTAGAATCAAGGGAACTCCAAGCCCAGCTTTGATGCCACTTTCTAAAACAATGTGGCGACGGAGAAAAACCGTTTCTGGTTCAGTGGAAACGTCTGTTCGCCATTCTGGTTGCTGAGAAGCCCAAACTCGACCAGGTAAACCAACTCCTAATGGAAATTTGTAGGTTTTCAATTGAGATAGTTGGGCAAATGTTTTTCCTTCAGGACGCTTACACCAAGTTGTTTGACATTCGAGTATATTTTCTTTTGGTTCGGGAAGCCACACCTCACCATAATCCCAGCCCTGAAATCTACCAACATGGTTCAGGACAAGTTCCAAGGCTGTGTTAATATCTTGAGCTGCTGCGATCGCCAAGGTGAGAGTTTGTAAAAGCTGGATTTGCTCGAATGCAATTGTTCGTTCTGCAATCAGAGCTTGCTTGACTGCAAATTCCAAAGCATACTGAATTGCAGCTGCTAGCGTTCCTGCCATTAATAACAAGGTGTTGGTGTCTTGGTCATCAAAGGCTTGGACTTGAGCGCCAAGCACTTTCAAAATGCCCAATGTTTTCTGGTCATATTGCAACGGCACTACGATCATTGAGCGCACCCCTATGCGTTTACAGGCTGCTTGATCGACACGAGGATCGACTTCTGTGTCGTCGCACCGGAGAATTTCACCTGTTTGCCAACAGCGCCCGGAGAGGCTACTGCTGATTTTCAGTCGCAATCCAATATAGGGAGCAGCAAGACCACTAGCAGCCTGGTAAACCATTTCATCGCCTTCAGCCAGTTCTATCGCTGCTCCATCTGCCTGTGTGAGTTGTTGCGATCGCTCTACAATCAGATTCATCACCTGAGACAGGTCTAGTCCAGCAGTTGCAATCTCAAACTGAGTTGCAATCAAGGCAGCTTGCCGATCCGCCTCTTGTTTTAAAGCAATTTCGGCTAACTTTCGGGCAAAAAGTTCGCGTTGCAGGCGATCGTTTGCTTGCCTCAGTTCAGTCGTTCGTTCGGCAACTTGCTGTTCTAGTAAAATGTTGGCTTGCTGTAACAGGGCTTCAGCTTGTCGGCGATCAGTGTTGTCTTCGACAACACCGATCGCCCGCACTGCCTTTTTATTCTCTTCGTAAATAAATTTTCCGGTTGAAGCCATCCAGCGAATCTCGTCATCAGCATGGACGATGCGAAAATCTCTTTTCCAATTACCTGAACCAGCCATTGTCGCTTGCAGCGCTTGACCCAAAGGCTCAACATCGTCAGGATGAACTAACTGAGCAAATGCCTCATAAGTCCCAGCAAAGCTGCCAGGTTCCAAGCCAAACAATTCTTCGCATTGAGCCGACCAAATTATAGTTTCGGTTTCAAGATTCCAATCCCAAGTTCCTAACTGAGCTGCTTCTACTGCCAAGGCTAGGCGGTCTTCACTCGCTTTCAATGCATGTTGATTCTCTTGAAGTGAGGTAGTTGAGGCAGCAAGCTGTTGGCGTGTTTTGTAGAAGCTAACCACTGTACTACTAGAGAGCAATGCAGTTAAAAAAATTCCAGCAATAACAATGAAGGTGGTCTGATTCGCTGCTATTTCAGATTGCTGAATTCGTTGTAATAATAGATTATGTTCTTCAGACTTCATCGTCATAATGATAGTCCGAATCCGATCCATGATTTGCTTGCCTTGGTTTGTTTGGACAATTCTCAGAGGCTTTTCGTAGCCTTCTTGCTTTCGCAAGGCGATGGTCTGCTCTAGTTCTGCCAATTTTTTAGCAACTAACGCTTTCAGTGTTGCAATGGCTTGCTGCTGCTTGAGATTGTCGCTTGTCAATTCAGCCAGCTGATTTAGCTGTTGTGGATATTGAGCGATCGCAAATTCAAAGGGTTCTAGATAAGAGTCTTGTCCGGTGAGCAGATAACCGCGTTGCCCTGTTTCAGCATCTTTTAGCGTTGACAGCACCACCTCAATCTGTCGCATCACCTCTTGAGTATGCTCAACTTGCCGCTTGGTATCTTTGTATGCAACCAAGCTGACGTAGGACAAGACGACAATACAAGCAAGAATACTAAAAGTTCCTGCTAGGCAAACTGTACTGCTTCGAGCTACTAACCACTTCATAGCAATAAGATTATGTTCAGATGATGACTTATTATTCCCGTAATTTATGCAAAAATAGAAAAACCTGCTCTCTGCCGCCTGCGCTCTTTATAATCAGTCTTTCACCGAACACGATTAAATGGCAACAACTCGATAATTTTTGCGATCGCCCACCAACAATTTTAAAACAGTATCCTCATCAATAAAATTTCAAATTAATTTAGTAGCGCGTAGGCACTTCCTATTTTTTGTTTTGATGTCAGATATCAAAACCTTTACTATTTGGAAATCCTACTTTTTTTGGCATTAGGAAAAGACCAAGAGACAAGAAAGAAACTTGTCCCCTTGTCCCCTCATCCCCCTTCTACCCCTTCTAACTAGCGCGGTTATTTTCTAATCCTGGTATTTGTTTAGAAAACAATTCGTTAGAGTTAACCTGACCATCTGAAACGACAGAACGTATGCCCTCTAAAGCAGCGGGAATGGAACGCGGATCTATAAAAATCACCTTGCTGCTATCGCTTCTACCAATTGTCGCGCCCATATCCAAATAGCCCAATGCAAACAGAACTTCCACTGCTTTATTGGCATTGGGATTAGTGTAGATTTTTTGGGCAATAACTTCTGCTGATTCTGCGATCGCTTGGGCTTTCAAAACCTGCTGCTGACGTTCAGCTTGAGCCTTCAAAACGATCGCCTTTTGTTCAGCTTCCGCTTGCAGAATTGTCGATTTTTGACGAGCTTCGGCATCCAATATTTGCGCCTCCGCTTTACCTCTAGCACTATTGACAGCAGCTTCGCGTTCACCCTCAGAAGTTAAAATTGCTGCCCGTTTGCGTCGTTCTGCCGACATTTGCAATTCCATCGATTCACGCACTGCCTGAGACGGAATAATATCTCGCAGTTCTACCCGTGTCACTTTCACACCCCAAGGATCGGTAGCAACATCCAAATCCTGTAATAAAAGTTCACTGATGTGGGAACGAGCAGTAAAGGTTTGATCCAACTCCAGTTGGCCCATTTCGGCGCGAATTTGAGTCAGCACCATATTTACCATTGCCGACTGGAGATTTTCTACCTTGTACCAGGCTTTTTCCATATCGACGATGCGCCAGTAAAACACTGCATCCACCTCAATGCCAACGTTGTCACGGGTGATGCACTGTTGGGGAGGAATATCTAAAACTTTTTCTCGGATAGTTTCTCGATAGACAACTCTATCTAGGAAAGGTATGACAAAGTTTAGTCCTGGTTCCAGTTTTTTGTTATAACTACCCAATCTTTCCACCAAAGCTTGATTGCCTTGATTGACGACTTTCACAGATCCCGCTACGGCAGAACCACCAAGGGCTAAAAATATTAGTAAAAAAAACTGTTCCATTTTAAATCTCCTAGTTTTAAATATGAAAGAGACAGTAGAGACTGGGGAGTGGGGGATGAAGGAGATAGATAGCTCCAAACTCTTGTACAGACGCGATTAATCGTGTCTCTCCCCCTCCCCATTAACTAAGAATTCAACAAATTTTCTGGTATCACAATCAAAGTAGTACCTTCTCTCCTAACCACATAAACTCTTTGATTGGGTAGTACGGTAAATTTGTCATCGTCACATCGTGCTTGCCAAGAATTTCCTTCATACAGCACCCGCCCTGTTTTCCCAGGCGGAATTTCTGTTAAAGTTTCAGCTATGACTGCATCCTGAATTTTTGATTTGCGTTGTCGCGGTTGCAAAAATCGACGAGAAAGCACGATTAGTAATGTGGAAAGTAATAGCCAAACTACAACTTGCAACCATACACTTCCCAAACCCACTCCAGACAGTAGCGCCACCACAAAAGCGCTAATTCCCATCATGAAGGCGACAAACGCCGATGGTAAGAACAGTTCCATTAAACATAGGACTGCTCCTGCCAGAAGCCAGATTAAAGTAAAACTTGGCATAGCGCCATCCTAAACTCTACATTGACGTAAATGCATTTCTACGATTAGATACAGCCAGACGTAAGTTATTTACAGAAAACCAAACTTGGTATTTTACCAATAATTTTGATTAATTTCAGTAACAAGATGTAGCTAGCGGTACACAAATTCAGTCTATTCTAGCCTTCAAATCTTTGCCAGCTAAACTTAATCGAAGTTCATTAGTTGATTTGTTTGTTAAATTTATACCTTTATGATTTCTACTCAACTGATAATTTATTGTATAAATCCACGCTGTAATAGCCCCATTAATCCTATTGGAGATAGTGTTTGTGCCACTTGTCAAACTCCTTTAGTTCACCGCTATCTTTGGGCTACTGGCTCATTGTCTGCCAAAATTTCACCAGGTACGAGGGTAGCACAGAGGTATGAGGTAATTAGTCCCCAGATTTGGCTGGATACTCAACCAGGGCTGTCGCCAGATGCACCTGAAGAATTGCCAATGGAAGTAATTCCTTACCTACGATTATATCAAGAGCGATTACATCTCCCCCAGGCTTATGGGTTTGCTAGTAATCTTGAGGGAGATACAACTGATATCCTCTTGTTAGAAAATGTCCCGATAGATGAGAGAGGAAATATCTATCCAACTATTGTTGAGGCATGGGAGCAAGCAACGGCAGTACGACAAGTTTATTGGCTGTGGCAAATTCTCCAACTTTGGACACCTTTATCAGAATTGGGACTTAGCCGCAGTTTACTAGTAGTAGACAATTTGAGAATCCAAGGTTGGTGTGTGCGACTGTTGGAACTTTACCAAACACCAGCAGATGAGAAACTGAGTTTACGAAATCTGGGAGAGTGTTGGCAGTTTTGGGTAGCGTCTGCCAAAGCATCAATAGCCAAAGGGTTACAGAACATAGTCCAGCAGATGTGTGATGAGGTTGAGTTAGAGACTATTAATATTCAACTCAATAATTTACTATTAGCATCTGCGGCAGAATTGCCGTTAGTTTTGAAGGTGGCAGGCTCTACAGATATTGGCCCAATTATGGCGCAAAATGAAGACGCTTGCTACCCAAATGCTTTGAGTGAATTAGATGAACCTTTATTGCCTCACTTGTCGATTGTTTGCGATGGCATTGGCGGACATGAAGGCGGGGAGGTTGCCAGTAAGTTGGCAGTGCAGTCTGTAAAGTTGCAAATTCGCGCTTTACTCAAGGAGGTTACAGAACAAACTGTACTTGTACCACCAGAGTTATTGCAGGAACAATTAGAAGCAAGCTTACGGGTGGTAAATAATCTGATTAGTGCCCGCAATAATGAACAAAAACGCCAAGGCAAAGAACGCATGGCTACAACCATTGTCATGGCACTGCAAGTTCCACAACGAGTACAGACGAGTACTGGCTGGCAATCAAATAATACCCATGAACTTTACTTGGCTAATGTTGGCGATAGCCGGGCTTATTGGATTACTCGCAATTATTGTCAGCTACTGACAATAGATGATGATGTGGCAACGCGGGAAGTACGCTATGCTAAAAGCTTGTATCGAAAAGCACTCTTGAGAGCAGATGCTAGTGCCTTAACTCAAGCATTAGGCACAAGAGATGCAGAATCTTTGCGTCTTAAAGTTCAGCGATTTATTGTAGAAGAAGATGGCATATTGCTACTTTGTTCTGATGGTTTAAGTGATAATAACTGGGTGGAACAATCTTGGCAGGATTATGCAATACCCGTGTTAAGAGGTGAACTGACAGTTGAAGATGCTGTCCGCAACTGGATTAACTTAGCAAACGAAAAAAATGGGCATGATAATACCTCGGTTGTTCTTACTTATTGCCGTGTCTCCCCAGAATACTTAGTACCTCTAACTCCAGCATTGCCAGAAGAGATTATAGAAGCAGAGATACAAGAGGAACAAGAGGAACAAGAGGAACAAGAGGAACAAGAAGAACTAGAAGAACTAGAAGAACTAGAAGAACTAGAAGAACCAATATCTTTTACAGAAAGTTCGCAAACTTTGCTAGATTTGGATTTAGATTTGGATCTAGATTTGGATCTTTCAGAGGAACCACCTCTAAACCCAGAAATTCCACCAACTTTAATTACAAAACCTAAGCAGGGTAAACGTTTGGTAATGCTGGGGGGAGTGTTGGCGTTGCTTGTGGGGGGTACAAGTCTGGGATTATTTGCTTGGTGGCAAATTAATCCTCAAGGATTCCAGCAAGTGTGTCGGCAACTTCCCCAAAGAATACAGCAAGTGTGTTCGGGTGGGAAATAGCGAGTGGGGAATAGCTGACAGTAATAACTACCGTAAGTTTTTCACCAATGTTTCAACGTTAGTTATCAATACGGTTCGGTTAAGGCAAGAGACGCGATAAATCGCCGTCTCTACAAAGGACTGATTATTGTAAAGACGGCGATAAATCGCGTCTTTGCAATCTAGGGCGTGTCATCAAAAAACCTTATCCGAACCGTATTGCGTTAGTTATCTAAGTCATGGCGGGAGCAGCTGCATAACTTATGGGAGCAGCTTCGCAACTTATGGGAGCAGCTTCGCAACTTATGGGAGCAGCTTCACAACTTATGGGAGCAGCTTCAGTAGCGATGTTGTTCAAGAGAATTTTTGCATTCACAGTGAGAGTTTAATACTCCAGGAAATTCATGGAGAAATCCGCTACAGTCTTTATCATTTCAGCTTCCGGGATTTCTAGAAAAGTAATTAATGATCGCTTCCTTCTCCACTCCACCCTTGTCTATGACTTACACTTTATGTTGATTTTGTCAACCATGTTACCATTGTTTACTGCTGCCACTCTCTCTGAGTCTGCCTTACACCAATGTTAAGAAAGATGTGACTAATGGATAGTTGCTCAGGAGAAAAATTAAGGGTCAATAAAGTTCAGTTAAGCCTTTTTTCTCTCCCCCTGCTTCCCCTGCTCCCTCTGCCTCCCCTGCCTTAACAGATAAATTTGCTTAACCCAAGCGTATTGGGGGTGAGGTGTTGTACTTAATTGAATCCGCGTTCCTAAAATTTTCTCATTTCGAGTGATGTTAACTGTTTGAGTACGGTAAACCGTATTTGCTCGTTAGTTCACAAAGATTAATTTAATTGTTAAGTTTAGTTACATAAATAAAAAAATTCTGCAACCATTGCTAGAGGAGAGAAATTATGAGAAGCGGTAGTATTGTTAACGATAAAAACGAACTGAACAAGCCTGGAGATTACATCACACAAGTTAACCTCTCTCAGAAATAAGGCTTATTTAACATTGCTATGAAAGCTACAGATCAATTGGTGCATTTTTTAAAGGAAGAGTTGGGTATTCCTGGTGGAGCAATTTCTCTTGCTTTGCGACATTGTGAGCAGACCCCCAACTTTCTGGCTATGACCCTCTGGCAGTATGGACTGGTAACACTGGATCAGTTAGCCCAAATTTTTGATTGGTTGGAAACAGTATAAGTTGCTGCTTCAACTATTTGGATGGTAAATAACGGACTTTCTGAGAAAGTCACATTTTCAACAGGTTTCATTTTAAGGATTAGTAACATCAATGCCAATTAAAGAACAGCCTAAGTCACCTCGTTTTCGGATCATTGCTAATATATTACTGGCAGTATCAGGGCTATTTTTGCTCTTAAATTTATTTTTGCCTGGTTTATTTGCCTCTGGCCCTACAGGTGTTCCCTATAGCTTATTTATACATCAAGTACAAGAAGGGGAAGTTAACCGCGTTTCTGTTGGTCAAAACCAGATCATCTACCAACTAAAAACAGAAAATGCCGAGCCGCCCCAGGTGTTTGCAACGACACCAATATTTGATTTAGAGTTACCCAAACTGCTAGAACAAAAGGGAGTTGAATTCGCTGCTACACCTCCACCCAAGAATACTTGGTTTACAACCCTTTTAAGTTGGGTGATTCCACCACTGATTTTTATTGGCATTTGGCAATTCTTTCTCGCCCGTGGTGCCGGTGGCGGTGGCCCTCAAGGTGTTCTCTCGATTGGTAAGAGCAAAGCTAAAGTTTACGTTGAAGGCGAATCAGCTAAAATCACTTTTGCAAACGTGGCTGGGGTAGAAGAAGCGAAAACTGAGTTAGTGGAAATTGTGGATTTCCTCAAGACTCCGGCACGATTTACGCAAATTGGCGCTAGGATTCCCAAAGGTGTGTTGTTGGTTGGGCCTCCAGGTACTGGTAAGACACTTTTAGCAAAAGCCGTAGCAGGAGAAGCAGGAGTTCCATTCTTCAGTATCTCTGGTTCGGAGTTTGTAGAATTGTTTGTTGGTGTAGGTTCTTCCAGAGTGCGGGATTTGTTTGAGCAGGCAAAGAAACAGGCTCCCTGTATTGTATTCATTGATGAATTGGATGCGATCGGTAAGTCTCGTAGCAGTAACGGCTTCTACGGTGGTAATGATGAGCGAGAACAGACGCTCAACCAGTTATTAACTGAGATGGACGGGTTTGCAGCTGGGGATGCAACAGTGATTGTATTAGCAGCTACCAACCGCCCCGAAGTACTAGACCCTGCATTGCTGCGTCCAGGCCGCTTTGACCGCCAAGTGTTGGTAGATCGTCCCGATTTATCTGATCGTGAAGCAATTCTCAAGATTCACGCTCAAAAGGTGAAACTAGGAGATGATGTGAATCTAAAAGCGATCGCTACTCGTACCCCTGGTTTTGCTGGCGCAGATTTGGCAAACTTGGTGAATGAAGCCGCATTATTAGCAGCCCGTAATCTGCGTGAAAGGGTTGCTCAAGAAGACTTTGCTGAAGCAATTGAGCGGGTAGTCGCCGGTTTAGAGAAGAAGAGTCGGGTGATGAACGAGACTGAGAAAAAGATTGTTGCATACCATGAAGTTGGTCACGCAATGGTCGGGGCGTTAACAACAGGAAACGGTCGCGTAGAAAAGATTTCGATTATTCCTCGTGGAATGGCAGCTTTGGGTTACACTCTGCAATTACCAACTGAAGACCGCTTTTTGCTGAATGAAACAGAACTGCGGGGTCAGATTGCCACTCTATTAGGTGGACGTTCCGCCGAAGAGGTTGTGTTTAACAGTATTACAACAGGTGCTTCCAACGATTTGCAACGAGCAACTGACTTGGCAGAACGGATGGTGACAACTTATGGTATGAGCAAAGTCTTAGGGCCACTAGCTTACCAACAAGGACAACAAGCAATGTTCTTAGGTAATGATGCTAGTAATCCCCGGCGGGCGGTGAGTGAAGACACAGCGAAAGCTATTGATATCGAAGTCAAGGAAATCGTGGAAACAGCCCACGAACAAGCCCTAGAGATTCTCAGACAGAATCGAGACTTGCTAGAAGCGATCGCTACTCAACTTTTAGAAACAGAGGTCATTGAAGGGGAAAAACTGCATAGTTTGCTAAATCAGGTTAAACCTGTAGCTAATTCGTAATACTTCGGCTACTAACGTAATTAAGAAAGTCAGATTTTAAATTCAGAGGTACGCAGAGAATAATCTTTGCGTACCTCTGCGTTAAACCTCTGCCTTACTTTGCATTTTTAATACTCTGGAACAGAAGGATCGATTTCTTTACTCCAAGCGGTAATTCCGCCTTTGAGATTTGTCCCAGCAATTCCGGCTTCTTTGAGAATAGCAAGGGCTTTTGCCGATCGCCCGCCCATCTTACAATGAGCAATTAAACGGTGACCGTTCAATATTTCCTTCACCTTCGCAACACCATTGCCATTTTCAATGTCTGGTAAGGGTATCAACACTGAACCAGGAATTTTAGCAATGTCGTACTCATTGGGGTTGCGGACATCTAGCAGTACAAAATCCTTCGCACCACTATCAAGCAACTCCTTCAAATCCTTAACAGTCATTTCTTGACTTTCCATCTGCTGTTTTGCCTCCTCTGCCTTAGCTTGTGGAATCCCGCAGAATTCTTCGTAGTCTATCAGCTTTTCAATCACTGGGCGAATCGGGTTCGGACGCAGTTTCAACTCCCGAAATTTCATATCCAAGGCGTTGTATAGTAGCAATCGCCCACTGAGAGTGTTGCCTTGTCCCAGAATGATTTTAACAGTTTCGGTTGCCTGGATCAAACCAATAATTCCTGGCAAAATTCCCAATACGCCACCTTCTGCACAAGAAGGAACCATTCCTGGTGGTGGTGGTTCTGGGAAAAGGTCACGATAATTTGGCCCACCTTGGTAGTTAAATACAGTAGCTTGTCCTTCAAAGCGTAAAATTGAACCGTAGACATTGGGCTTATTCAGCAATACGCAAGCGTCGTTAACTAGATATCTGGTGGGGAAGTTATCAGTACCATCTACAACGATATCGTAAGGTTGAAGAATTTCCAGGGCGTTTTCGGAAGTTAGGCGGGTTTCGTATAAATCAACCTGACAATAGGGATTAATTTCGTGAATGCGGTTTTTTGCCGATTCAATCTTAGGTTTACCTACCCAGGATGTACCGTGGATTACTTGGCGTTGTAAGTTGGAAGTATCGACAACATCGAAATCGACAATCCCGATACGTCCAATACCCGCTGCCGCCAGATATAAAAGTAGTGGTGAACCTAGTCCACCTGTACCGATACACTGGACACTAGCAGCTTTCAGGCGCTTTTGTCCTTCTAGTCCTACTTCCGGCAAAATCAAGTGTCGGGAGTAGCGTTCGTAATCGTCTTTGGTCAACTGGATTTCATCCAGATTAGGATTGAGCGACATACCATGTACCAATAGTTTCAAGGTTTAATCTAGTAATTTTAGTATTAAAATACTAATTTAGTTTTTGAACTGTTTTTTCATCTTATACCAATTTAAAATGAAGCTTAAAGACTTATTATTAAGGCTGCAAGGGGACAAAGAGCAGGGGGAGAAAGAATTTCCAGGTGTTTTGCACAAATGCAGGAAATTATAACTAATTAGCCGGACATGATATTATTCCTCTGCTTCAACCACCATCAGATCCTGAACTCAATCTGATTGAAAGACTTTGGCAGTTGCTCAAAAAACCACTCAAAAATCAACTTTTCTCTTCTTTACAAGCTTTACGTGATCGCATCCAAGAAATATTCGACCAACTTACATTTGAGCAGGTAATTTCTATCTCTTCTTATAATTTTATCCTAGAAGCTCTTTTCTATGCAGTTCATATTAAATTGGTATTAGAAAACGAGATTCTGCAAGCTACGGTTGTAAAAGAATTACTGACCAATTAACCAAGGCAATGATGAAACGAGAAGCAAATGCGGCTATTTTTTTAAGTTCTAGTCGTGAAGGTTTGGCACAGGAAATTGGTTATTGGGCCTGGGAAGTTGGAAGCAGGGACAGTGGGTAGCAACTACACGCGAAATGCTTAGTCTTGCTATCCAATTTTTTATTGTCAAGCAGCAATTATCGTCTTAGCCAACCTTTAACTTACAGGTAGACTGTGCTGTTATCGAAGCGCAGGTACAGCAAATTAAGTTTTTAATTTTTGTTCAGTCAAAACTAGAATTAACACTTGCTTAGGCTTGATTGCTATCACTAAATGCAATGCTAAATAAATCAGATTCTTCCAAATATTTCTGCAACTGTTCTAAATTACGATGTTGTAGAGCGACAAATTATTTAACCCAAACGGCAAATTCTTTGTCAACAATCCAAATTCTCCAACATCGCTTGTTCAAGCAATTTCTAAAGCTTTATATCAGAAACGCTAAAAATTAGATTCCTTTAAAGCAAAGCTTACAAGTTTGAAGAACTTGACTAATTATTTGTCGCTGCGGTCAAATTATTTGTCGCTCTACATTTGTATATCCTCAATTCCAGGGTTTTTGTATATCCTGAATTCCAGGAGCTGCACCCCTGCTAGGGTCAAGTGATGTTGTACCTGGCCCAACCGCAGCTAGACCAATAGCTAGAGCGGCAGCTAGAACTGAAGCGGCAGCAACTAATGGATCCATAATGCTCCTTTTACCTCAATAACGGAATTAGCACTTATATTCCTATACTTACAATTAGTTGTCAAGGACAGTTAAGACAGATAAGAAAAAATTCCTAATACCAATTCTCTATGAAGATCAATGGTATATTTTTTTACTTGAAAGTCTCTTCCTGTGGGAAAAGCTACTTCTCTACCTCTTCGGTTTTGGGATTAGCGATCGCACTTCATCATCTACAACCCCAGAAAAGCGATCGCCTTTGTAACTATTGCGATATTCTATCCCCAAAACCTTGTCCCGCCTTTTTCCACGGAAGTTTGACTGTAAAGCGACTACCTTTACCTAACTGACTTTCAGCATGGACAGTACCACTATGCAACTCAACAATTTTTTGCACCATTACTAATCCTAAACCAGTACCTGAAGAACCACCAATAGAAGAATTTTCAACTTGCACAAAAGGTTGAAATAATTGGAAAAGGTCATCGGAAAGCATACCAATACCCGTATCTACCACGCTGAAAAAGATATATTCATTTGTGGAATTTGGCTGGACTTCAATCCAAACTTTACCTCCTTCCTTAGTAAACTTGATAGCGTTAGTTAACAGGTTGATAATTACTTGGCGGATGCGGCGTTCATCGACTTGGATGGGTTCGAGTTCTTCAGGTATTTGTACACTCAGGTGGATATTTTTCTGCAAGGCTAAATATTTTACAAAACTAAGACTAGAATCACATAATCCTTGAATTGAAGTAGGAGCTAGTTGCAGTTTTATTTTGCTGGATTCGATATCGGTAAGTTCAAGGATCTGATTAATCAATTCTAGTAAATTCTTGCCACTAGATTCGAGGTTATTTAGGAACTGGCGCTGTTCTTCATTCACAGGACCGTACACTTGATCTTGAAGTGCTTCTGTGATTCCAAAAATGGAGCTTAAAGGATTTCTCAGTTGATAGCTGATGTTTCCTAAAAAAGTGCTTTTAGCACGATTTGCAATTTCGGCAGCTTCTTTAGCCTCATGTAGAGCGGATTCTGCCCGTTTGCGATCGCATATTTCTAAAGTTAGTGTGACAAATTCAGCTATTGAGCTAACAAAGTTTTGCTCACTCAGTTCCCATGTCCGAGGAATATCAATCTGTTCATACAATACTGTTCCCACAACTTTGCCCCCAACCCAGATCGAGGTATTAATTAGGGATACAATATTCTTTGCCTCTAGCAGTTCATCCCATAATTCTTGTATTCGTAGATCGGTGCGAGTGTCGGTGACGGCAATGATCCGGGCAGATGTCAGGGATTTAAAGTAGATGGGATAATCTGCAAGATTGCGTTCTAAACCTGCCGAATGTCTCTGATTGCTACGTTCATAGAGACTTATACATTGTAGTTTGGTGTGTTGGCGCACCCCACCGTCGGCATCGTTATTGAATAACCACACACTAACTCTTTCTATTTCTAAAGCATTTGCTGCTTTTTCAGTAATAACTTTGAATGCTGTTTCCAGCTTTCCTTCTGAAATCGCCCTGTGATTTGCCAGTTCTGCTAACACCTGATGATGCTTTTCCAGTTTTTGCTCACTGTTAATCCGTACTTGAATCTCTTGCTGTAATTCTTGAGTTCGCTGCTTAACTTGCAAATCTAACTCTTCATTTTTGGTTATCTGTGCAGTAAAGGTTTTCCGTAACTGCTGTATCATCTCATTAAAAGATTCACCCAGCACCTCTAGTTCTTTAATGCCCTTTACTATCACTATTGAGTCTTCGCCATTAGTAAAATCGGCTAAATCTTTTGTCGCCGTGCTGAAGTCCAAAATTGGCTGAGTTATCCAACGACCGGTGATAATCCCCAGTAAAGTAGCTAATCCCAATGCTCCCAGACAGAGAAAAATTGTAGTTTGAATGTTGCGATCAATTTGTCCCATAAAGTCTGCTTCTGGAACAGCCACTACTATTAACCAATTGACATTTAGTTCACCCTCTAAGGGTCTAATTTCTAAAAATTGTCGTTTGCCGTCAAAAAAGAAATCTAGTTGCTGTAAACTTTGAATCTGGTCAAAGTTACTAAATTTAGTTGCTAAATATTTAGCGCTTGTTTGAGTCAAAGAATTCCCACTTTGGGAAGCTGGCAACCTAATGGGTTTACCATTTTGTAAACGGAATGGTTTTTCGGTTGTGGAACTTGCGACTAATAGCCCTGATCGCTCGATAATAAAAACTTGCCCAGACTTGCCAACTTTAATATTTTGCAGCAAATCTCCAATTTGTGATATATGAGTTAGAGTGCTGTTGACACCGAGTAACTGACCTTGGGAGTTATATATAGGAAGAGAAGCACTAATCAGAAGTGTTGGTTCGGTCAGGGGTGTAAAAATCTCACTAAAGCTGAATTTTTTGGCGGTAACTGCTGCTTGATAATCAGGACGCGATCGCGCATCATAGTTTTTGATCACCTCTGGAAGTTGGGTACGTTGACCAAGAGAGTCAATTTTGTAAGTGTAGAGGTCGTACCCAGTTGATTTGTCGGCTTTTCTGAGTAAAAATTGGCGATCATTGAGCTTTTCCACTGCTAAGTGTTCTTGCTGTTCATTGCTTGCCGTTAAAGCTATGGCATCAGGAAAAATCTCTAACTGCTTTATTAAGTATGACTCCCAGGTTGCCAAATTTTCCATCTTCAGCAACTTGATGTCAATGATATTTTGATTACCGCGCAGTTCTTGAGGCAAAGTTGAGAAATAAGTCTGTAAATTCTGCTCTACTCGATTAGCGACTTCATAACGCAATTCGCTAGCTACTTCATTAACTGCCTTTTGCCCATTGTGAATCGATAAATATCCAGTTAATCCCACAGCTAGCAAGATTTGCAGCAAAAACAACGCTACCAAAATGCGACGTAAGGATACGCCTTTAAACAGAAAAAAAACACCACTTTGCCCAGTATTTTTGTTCATCTGCCCACTCCCCCTGCCTGTCCTGTAATACTAAGTACAACACCTCGACTTTGCTGTTCTGTGGGCTTATACATAGTTTATACTCGGTCGGGTCAAGAGCCAATATAGCACTTATGGTAAAACAACAAAACGTTAGTTAACTGCACCGATAGATTTTACCAGTCAAATATTGCGATCTTCAAAAGAACTAGTACGCCACGGCGTAAATAGAGCAACCATTGAAAATCCCTAAAGAGCTTATTCCATAATACTTTTGAATGCGTGACTTTTGACTTTTGACTTCAGCCTTGTGGTACTTTGCAAAGCGGAAGTTAGCCCCTTCCCCGAACGCGAATTTATGTTGAGCGGAGTCGAAATACAGCATCTTCAAGAGTTGGGGCTGACTTTTGCAAGACTCTAATCAAACTAAAGGCAATAAAATTTCAAATTTTGTACCTATACCAGCCTGTGAATGGAAACTTAATTTCCCACCATGTCTCACTGTTATAATTCGATAACTTACTGCTAAACTAGTATTTTTACTATTCTTCGTTTCAATAGAAAATGACTCGATAATTTGCTGTTGCAATTCTTGAGACATTCCAGGGCCATTGTCAGAAATGCGAATTAATATCCAGCGAGAATCTGGTGCATTTGGTTTGTTTGCTTCCTGGGAAATTACTTCTGTAGTAATCTCAATTCGGGGTTTTTGAAGAGTTTTTGTATCTTCTCTATTCAACTGCTGTCGCACTGCTTCATTGAGTAAAGTATCCACAACTTCGCTGAGAATATTCATCAAAACCTGGTTTAACTGCCCCATAAAGCAATACAGTGGAGGTAATTGACCGTAATATTTTACAATTTCAATTTCTCCTTGAAGACGACTATTAATTAATAAAATAATACTATCAATACAAGCGTGTAAATCCACTGGTTTGGGATAAAGTTCATCGATATGACAAAAGTTTTGTAAACTGGTGACAAGTTTTTTTAATCTTTCCGCTCCAGTGCGGATACTAGCAAGCGATCGCGACAAATCTTGTTCTAAAAAATCAAATTCAATCTCTTCTTTAATATCATTAATTGCCTGAGAAGCTAATGGTAACTCTTTTTCATAAGCAGCTATCAGCTTGAGCAAATCTTGGCTGTAGCTTGAAACGTAAGTTATATTACCCCAAATAAAACCCACTGGGTCTAAAATTTCGTGCGCTACACCGTCTACCAAACGTCCCAAATTTGCCATTTTATCATTTTGAATCATTTGGGCTTGGCTGCGTTCATATCGTACCAGATTGTCGATTCCTCGAATTTGCCAAGAAATAATGTTCAATTCTTGGACATCTAACAATCTATAAGCACCAGATTCTGTTTGTACTACAATTGGTTCTGCTAATAATTCTGGCGATCGCTTTAAACTAAGTTGCATCGCAGTTAAAATCGATGTTGTATCAACAAGCAGCAACATTGGTATCCGCATATAGCTGTAGAGAACGGCTAATGGCTGCTGAACAAATAATTCTTGTCCGAATGGGCGAATCAAAAATTCCAGCAGTCGCCGCCGCGAAATCATTCCAAGGAACTTTCCCTGTTCTACCAAAATTACTCCTGGTAGCTGGGGGTATTTTTCCAAAAAACTAGCCACTTCCATACCAGTGTGATTGATTTCCACTGGGAAGTTGTACATTGGTAGTTCTTGGAGGGTTGAATTTAAATCAAGATCGCGATCGCTACCAAGAGACACAAATGGCGGTGAGATTTGGCAACTGAATTCTTCTGACACTATACACCCTGATTTTTACAAATATTAGGTAAACGATAAGTTAATATTTTACATTTTGTCACCCTCTAAATCCGATTTCGATTTCGGTTTCGGTATCTAGTAGGACTAGCCCTTTCAAGGTGAAAGGTGAAAATTGTTCTAAGTATCTTGCACTAAACGATTGTAAACAATAGATGTGCGATTTCTAATCTGGGTAGAGAATATTTAGAGAGCGATCGCAAGCTACACTAAAAACAACCTTTACAAAAAGTGCAAAGGTAGCATTATGACCTCTGCAACCAATCCATCCACCGCCCTCACTCCTTTCCCCGACCATACCCAGCTTCCTGAGTTTGATGGCACGTTCGTGTTCGCAAAGCGTGCCGAAGCAAATGAACGAGGACATTATCCCATAGGCCCCTTAGAAGTTGAATTAGGTTTATGGCTAGGAGTTTATCAGAATGTGGAATTACCCTGGTTGCGTTGGTGGGATTTACAAGGTAATTTGTTGTTGAGTGGCGATGAAAGGGCTGAACAAGAACGCCAAAGGGCTGAACAGGAATCCCAAAGAGCCGATCGCCTAGCTGCCCAATTGCGTAGACGCAAAGCGGTAAGCCAGCGCGGTCTTGGGGGTCTCCCCCATGAGCGACTGGCGCACCCGGAGGGCTTGTCGTTAGACATCGCTCGGCGTTGAACCAGAAGCCTAATATTTTTCTATGAATTACAAATTACAAATTACGAATTACGAATTAAATTTGTGGCTTAATTTGTTTAGATACAAATTTTACTCCTACCAGGGTAATCACGATGACAAATAGACCTCCTTCTGAACCGGAGTCATCCAAAAAAACTGCCCTTGGCTTTGATGAATTTATAGCCATACTGGTTGCCTTCGCCACTATCGGAGCGATTCTTTTTTGGTCATTGTCCCGCAGGGATTCTAGCTGGAACTTAAACGGGTTGCTCTCGCCTTCCTCTACTCCGTCTAGAAGTGTTCAACCAAATCAAGTATTGCCCTTCCCTACTCCCAAGGTAGAACCAAATGCAGCCCCCAACAACGTTTTGCCGTCATCTCCACCTGAGGCTGTTGTTGAACCCAAGACACCTCCATTCCCAACTAACAGCGCAACTTTTTCCCGCGCTGTGTTACCATCTGCTCAGGTAATCCCAACTCAATCCCCACAACCACAGACACCTGTATCCTCTTCAGCAGAGCTTGAGTCATCAGCCTTGCCTTTAGTAACTCCGGCAAAACAAAAATCTATTATTCCACCACCAATTGCATTTAACGATGTGCCCAATAACTTTTGGGGTCGGCGTTTTATAGATGTTCTTTCTTCCCGTGGTATTCTCAAGGGGTTTCCTGATTATTCTTTTAGACCAAATCAGGCTGTAAACCGTGCTGAATTTGCTGCTATCCTGCAAAAAGCCTTTGAGCAAGAACCCTCTAAGGCTGCGATCGCATTTCAAGATGTACCAGGAAAATTTTGGGCTACTTCAGCAATTGACCAAGCCATCAGTGCCGGATTTCTCAAAGGCTACCCGAAAAAAACCTTCAAACCACAACAAAATATTACGCGAGTGCAAGTTTTAGTTGCCCTTGTTAGTGGATTGAATTTAAAAGCACCCACTTCCCAAAATCAGATTTTAAGTGTCTATAAAGATGCTAAAAATATTCCAACCTATGCTACTAGCAAAATAGCTGCTGCTACAGCCAATAGTCTGGTAGTTAACTATCCAAATCCACAAATCCTTGCTCCCAATAAAGTTGCTACTAGGGCTGAAGTGGCGGCGATGATTCATCAAGCTTTAGTAAAACGGGGCAACTTGGAGGGAATTTCATCTCAAAACATAGTGCGTAGGCGTAGCCCATCGCAGGCATCGGGTAGCGTGTCTCCAAAATTCTCGCCCACTCCAAGACAGAACCTAAAAAGTTCAAGTCAGAGATAGGTTCATCGAACTTAGGTTAAACCGAAGGTCAGAGGAAGCGATCTCTAGAAGTCTGATCGCCGATTTCTGGCGATCAGACTCAGTGATTTACAATTAGAGCTTACTTCTACACAGGAGTAAACTACGCATAGCGTCTCATCGAGAAGCGATAATCACTATTAAGCTTCTGGGATTTGTTGACCAACCACTTGTGATTTAAGAGTGGTGATTTCTGTAGTCAACTCTTTCCTGGTTGAGGCTTTGAGTAAATAGCGGTAAACAAACCAAGCAGAGTAACCAATACCGATCAACTCAAAAGTAGGTGCTACCAAAGGGATATCATTCAAAGCATCTAATACTGCCAAGAGTACTTTAACCCCAACAATTGATCCCACAATTAAACCAACAGTGATCAGGGGTTGCTTATATTGATTGAAGAAGCTTCCCAGATATTCTGGCAATGTAGCTAAAAAGCTAGAAATTTGCTCACCATATTTTTGCCATTCATCTTGAGACTGTGCGGGAGGCTGGAGTTTGGTGATGGTTCCTGTTTGGCTGTTGATCTCTGCCACTGTAGTCTCTTTGGATGCGGTTTCGGTAAATTCTTGTTCTGGCATTTTCACTCCTATAAATTTGACAGTTGAATTTTTCTAATCTGGATAATTACAACCAAAAGGCTGTTGATTAGGTAATGCACAAGTGCATTAGCACAATTGCCTAAAAGGCACAAAAGGGTTTTAGTGTCCTATAACTATAATTGCCCCGTAATATCTACTGCATCAACTACAAGGTAGACACTCAGGATGAGGATAGAACTAAGAAGGCAGCAGGATGTATTCTGATCGGCTTTCTGAGTTCTTTTGTTGAATAAAGTGGAATCCTCAGGTTGTGATTATCCCATTCCGTGTCATTCGCTCATAATCGTACTAAATTTAAGTACAAATCTGGCAAAAATCAGCCCACCTCTAATTTATATAAGCCTAAAACCCGATTTTAGCCGATATTAAAGCTATCTTAAGCCGCATTCGTCAATTAACGCATTCGTATTGATATTAATACGTAATAAAATTTTTTTTGTGTTCACATAGACTAGACTTTTAAGCTATTTTATGATATTACTGCCTTGGAAATGAGGGAGCAGGGAGCAGGGAGCAAAAAAGAAGAGTTTTCCCCTCTGCCTCTTTTCAATGCCCAATGCCCCATGCTCAACGAATGTCAAAGCTTTTGTTTTTTTCCTGATTGTATTAATTTTATAAGGAAGCAGTTAAGGTAGAGGAGTGGCACACCTGATGGCAATAACTCATTGTTATCAACCGCATATTGAGGAAAGGGTTGTGATAAGGAGAAGACAGTCTCAGATAGGTCTTTAGTGCAGGGAATTAGGGAACTCCAAAAAATAAATTATCCAATTTCTGGACTTCACTAGGACTTTTC
>NZ_CAXTNE010000123.1:5947-22291 GCF_964245445.1 uncultured Nostoc sp. | reverse complement strand
TCCCTGCGGGACGCTACGCGTAGCAAGATCCCCAAAGGGGTACGCATTTAAGGCAAGGGAGCAGGGGGCAGGGGGAGGAACACTTGTGTTGAGTCTAGAAATTGGAATAATTTATTTTTTGGAGTTTCCTAAATTTATTTATGGGAATTATTAATTTTGACTTTTGACTTTTGACTTCCCCAAAGGGGCTAACGCACCCCAGCACTTGTTTGCTTAAACTGAGTCATTCAAATACTTGAAAATTTTGTCTATAGTATACTATTGCAAATTATTTGGATCAATACCTTGAGATTGTAAATAGGCAATTAGCCGTTCTTTTTGTTGGCGTTCCTGTTCGGTACGCTGGCGTTCCTGTTCAATTTGCTCTACCGCCCAAAGTAACAAATTACCTGCCTCATCCCACCAGCGCAACCAGTAACCAGTTCTGGCTTCTTTTATTCCTTGCCAAGTTCCCAAAAATAAACCCATTGAATCAATCCAATGACGACCATTTTCATCAGGTTGCTTTAACTCGTAGCGCCTGTTTTCAAGTTGGTAAAATTCTAATAAACCGCCATTTGGGTCAAAAACTACGTAAATTGGGACTTGAAGAATCTGCTCATAAAAAAACCATTTTCCTGGTGGATAGGTTCGCTTAAAAGAGTATTCTCCACCCTCAGCGTCAGATAGAAATTCCATCACAATTGCCGGAGTATCTCCATCTAAATTAGGTGTATAGCTTTTGCGTTCTCCTAAAACTTGATTTACCGATGGCACATAAACCCAGTCGGGTGCTTTAGCAACAAATTGCCCGTTTATCGTTGCACAAAGTCCAAAATTCGAGGCTATTAACATCTGCGGTTGGATGAAACCACTTATCTCTAGGCTTTCGCGCAAAGCACCAGCTAATAGTGGCTGACCTGTATTTTCCACTGGTTCATCCTCTAACTGAAAATCTGCGGGCAACGCTTCCCAAGATATTACCAGTTCTGTTAAAGATTTACTTTCACCGAGTTGGGTTGTCATAAACATCCCTTTTTATTGATTTGTCTTTATTTTATGGGCGATCGCAATTAACTGTAAAACTTTCATCATGGAACATGGTTGCAAAGTTCTTGATTTGTTCACAATTTTTTACAGAAAAATTGTGTAAACTCTCTCAAATTGGCTGATAAATATAGTAAAGACTCAAAATTGCCTAGATTTAATCATACTGAGTTGACAGTATAGTCAAAAGAGAAGCTAAATGACGCAATACATTCAGTTTGCCACTGAAGACGGTAGTACTATCCTTGTGGAAGTAGAAGAAGAGGAAGTGTCACCACCTCCAGGATTAGTAAAGGCTGGCTTGCAAGACAAAGTAAAACAGACTCTTGGTGTAGCACAAAATACCTTTGCAGAAGCCATAAATACAACTATAAAGCATAACGTCAATGCATTTATTGAGTCAGTACAGAGTCTATCTGAACCACCGACTGAAATGGAAGTGACTTTTGGATTAAAAATGACTGGCGAGGCAGGGAATGTTGCTGTATGCAAGGGAAGTGGTGAAGTAAATTACGGTGTAAAGCTGGTGTGGAAGCAACTTTCAAAAGCTAAATAGTGAAATGGCTACACAACAGGATAACTTAACTCCAGGTATAGTTCGGATCTTGAAACCAGACGGGAAAACAGCTGGTACTGGCTTTATTGTGACTAAAGATGGATTAATTGTGACATGTGCTCATGTTGTAGAGTATGCCAAAGCAGAACCAGGAGGTACTGTAAGTCTCGTCTTTTACGCTAGGCAGCAGACTTATATAGGACGTGTAGATGAGAAGTACTGGTCTGCGTCTACAGTGGGTGACATTGCGATACTGCATCTAGAGGGAAATCTACCAAATGAAGTAAAACCTTTGCAGTTAGGTACTTCTTCGGGTTCGTCAGGTCATGCATTTAAAACCTTTGGCTTTCCTGAAGCCAAGCCACTAGAAGGAATGTATGGTTATGGCACTATAGGTGACTTGATGAGTGGCGAAAATGGTCTACCTTTAGTTCAACTGACTAACGCTACAGAAGTAACACCAGGTTTTAGTGGTGCGCCAGTTGTAGATGAACGTACTCATCGTGTAGTGGGAATGGTAACAGCCATTACACCAGTTGATAAATATCAACGACAGGCAGAGACTGCTTTCATAACTCCCAGTGAATTCTTGCAAGAAATTTTTCCTGCACTAGAAATTACCAATATCTGCCCTTATGTAGGCTTAGAAGCATTTACTAAAGATAAAGCCAATTTCTTTTTTGGTCGTGAGGCATTAGTTGTAGAATTAGCTAATCACTTAAAAAACAATCCTCAGTTTCTAGCTATAGTTGGGTCTTCGGGAAGCGGAAAGTCTTCTGTTGTGCAAGCAGGTCTATTGCCTTACCTTGAGCAAGTTAAGCTACCGGGATTTAATAAAATCTGTACAGTTAGCTATCGTTATACTGCTTATATTGCTAATCCATCTGACGATTTTCATGGTTATTTACAAAAATATGGAATTTTCAATATTGAAGATACAAATAGTCGAATAATTATTTTTATTGACCAATTTGAAGAAATATTTGCACTTTGTCCTGAGCCAGAACAGTCAAATTTTCTGAACTCTTTAACTGAATTAGTAGATCAAAAATTATTTCAGAATAATAAAATTACACTGATTATAGCTGTACGAGCAGATTTCTATGATCCGTTGCTCAGGTCTCCTCTAGGACATTTCCTTGGAGTTGGTCAGGTTAATATTACTCCTCTCAAGGAAACTGAATTAAGAGAAGCGATCGCTAAACCAGCTGCACAAGTTGGTTTAGAAATTGAGTCTGGTTTAGATGAACGAATTATTGAGGATATTGGAGCTACGCAAAACCCACTTCCCTTACTAGAATTTACTCTTGAACAACTTTGTAAAAACGAACATTCTAACGGTAGATTAACTCATGTAGATTACGAAAAAATTGGCAAAGTAACTGGTGCGATCGGGCAGTGGGCAAATGAGACATACAGAAATCTTGATGAAAAAGAGCAACTCATAACTAAGCGGATTTTCACTCGTCTCATTCACTATGGCGAAGGCACAATACCCGATACTCGTCGTCGTTTACCAATCTTTCAATTGCTAACTACCAATGATGAACAACTTACTCGTCAAGTCATAAAAACACTTGCTGATCAGCGTCTTATTGTAACCGATGCGGAGACTGTAGACATTATCCATGAAGCCTTACTGCGTGAATGGTCTGATTTAAGGATATGGATTAGAGAGCAAAGAAGTTTTCTGCTGTGGCGTCAGAGGTTAGATGAAAGACGAACTGAATGGATCAATAACAAAAAGGATCAAGGACTTCTCTTGCGGGGTCTTTCTTTACTAGAGGCAAAAAAATGGTTGCAAAAACCTGAAGTTGACCTGAACTTAGATGAACAAGCTTTCATTAAAGAAAGTACTAAACTATGGCAAATAGAGCAATTTAGATTGTGGGCAGGAATTGGCTCTGTAGTTTCGCTCATCATCGGAGGTGTTGTAATTTTTATTACTCAACAAAATCAGAAACAGTTGGATCTTCTTGATGCTTGGGCTGGTGTCAGTCAAATTGATAACAATATTGAAACATTACAGAAACTTTTTGAGGAAGCAGATAAATACAAGAAGGTAGCAGATAAAAAAAGCCAGAATCAGATAAATACAAAATGGGATAAAGATGAGGATTTAATGCGAGCTTTTAGTTACTATGTGACCATCCAATCAACAGCCAATAAGATGCTTGGTGAAACTAGTAAAAATCAGATAAAAATTAAAAAAAGTGATTTAGAGAAAATTAAAAGTATTATGGCTGAAGCTGAAAAAAAGAGAGTAGAAATGATTCATAGCCACTTACGTCCGGTACTTATTCAACGTTTAGATGCAAAAAATTATGGAACTTATTTATCTTCTAATGAAGATGATCCGGTAGATGGTGAAAACTTATATACAAAAGAAAGTGCTTTACAAGAAACTTATAAGATTATGTTTAAAACTGGAGCAGACTTGAATCGTGATCAAAAAATAGATACACAAGAAGAAGCAAACTTAATACCTAGTAAAACTCTATTAGAGATTGAAAATGTATGGCTAAATAAAACGGGAAATTATTGTGGTTGGTGCAATCCATGTGTGGGTTCAGGTGTGGGTTCAGAACCACACCAATTAGGAAAAACTTATAGCATTAAACAAATATTATTTTTCTCTTTGACTAGCTTTGTTGATGATCGCTTCAAATCAGTTATGGGCGATCGCTGTCCTCTTGACTGAGATATAGATAGTAAGTAGGTGTTTTCAGATTCAATTATTGCTTTGGAGGAGAGTTTTGTGAAGTTAATTCATTACCAAATATTACTTATTTCTGGATTAACTACTGCACTGATCCCTTTTTACTCGTCGGCAATTGATGTTAAGAGTTCTGCACAAAAGCCTGTTAAAGCGGAAATTAAAAATATAGGAGATCAAGGACAAGAACTGCAAGTACTAGAGCAAAATAAAGCTGGTCGATTGGTCCCTGTAGCCACTCAACCTGAAGTAATAACAGCCATGAATCGGCTTTTGGTAGTGCCAAAGGGCTCCAAGAAACCCTTTGGTCATTTGAGGTTTTTTACCAGTTCTGGTGCTATAGATCCATTAGTACAAGTCGGTCCTAATACCCAGAAAACTACATACAGGTTTCCTTGTACCCCTCTAAATGGTAAATTTATGTTTGCTTGGGGTCTTAACACTAATAGAGATCCTTCCTGTCGCGGAATAATAGTATACAAAGGTTTGGGGAGGGTAAGTATTAGTCAAACCTTTCCTTTCTTTCTCTCTAAAGTTCATGATATTACTCAGTTTGGTAGTAGTTTGCTAAAAACTAAAGCTTTGTCTAACTTTCTTAGCAGCCAAGCAGACTCTTATGAAAATATTAATCTTTCCCCAGAAGGTAGTGGCATAACCATAGTTCAAGTTGATTCTTCTGCTGAAAGAGTAATAATTGATGCCTTAGTTGGCAATGCCAGAATTATTACTGATAGTGAGCCAGAAGGGATATCTTTAAAAGAGGGTTTCAGCTACGATAGCAGTAAACCAGATCCTATTGAACCGATCAAGATTACTGAAGAAACTCGTTGGGCGATCGCAGTATTTGTAGATCCTCAAAACTGGACTGAATCTGTCGCTCCTCAAATACCAACCCTTCAACAACAGCCATCTCTACAGAAGTTTTTAGACCAGGAGGTAATAGATTACGGAAACGCAGACTTTCCTAAAAATCCTCCAAGAGAAGTACCCAGGTAATATTTCTATAAACAAGAAAAAGCCATGAAAAAAATTCCAATTCTGCTTTTATGTTTCTTAATTGGAATAGGTATGTTGATGTATGGTCTCCTATTTGAACAAGGTGTTTATGCTGAAACTCCTGAGCGAAAATTTGCTCAAGAAGTTCTTAAATCTGACTGGGATGGAAAATGGAAGTGTAATTTGGACGGTCGGACAGCAGAAGTACAGTTTAGTTATGAATCAACTGAAAACAGAGTTTTTGGATATATCAGTGATAGTGGTGGAGAGAGGAAAGCTTTCAGTGAAAGAAAGCTAAATAAGTCTGACTTACCTAGCTCTCGTCGAGATCACATGCTTCCCTTACTCTATGACGGAAAAGTTAAATGGATGCTAATGATGCATACATGGGATCGTAGTTACGCTAGTGGATATACATATTGGGAAGGTATCCCTTTCGGGTTACAGTGCCACAAAGAGTCATAGAGAAGACAGAATATAAACTTGCTATTATTAGCGAGTTCGTCAACTAATTTAGGTGTAAGCAACACTTAAATCTAACTCTGCATTACTGCATCTACAAGCACATTGACATCGAAGCGAACTACATCGTTGCAAGGTAGACCTGTTTCTGCTGTTGTTTGAGCGATGCCTGGGTTGGGCTACGCCTACGTTGTTATTTTACAACGCAATATACTACTCGCCGTTGAAGATGCGAACACAAAAAACCCCGGCGAAACTAACCGAGGTAAGAGAGAGGTACGAATGACGATGAGATACAGCGATACCGAAATCGAAAAATCTTAGCTAACGCTAAAACCAACCAAAACTAAAGTAGTGACAATTAAAGTCGCAAAAAGACCCTGTAAAACGTATTTACGTTGTTCCCAAATTGCCGGGTACTCGGTGTAGTACATCTTGGGTTCAGCTGCGTAGTTATTGAGAATGCCGTCTTCGTTAGTGGTGGTGTACATAGTTTTTTCTCTTTTTTGTTAATTTATGTAACTAAATTTAACAATATTGTTACAAAAGGTCAATAGTACTTGACAAAAAAAGGCTGATGATTTTCATAAAAGTTACTTATCAGGCATAGGGGATTTAGGCGAAGCTGCCCCAGCCGCCGAAAGCGGCATATCTGTTGGCTCACCGCTATGCCTTTACAAAATTTTTTAAATCGCAAAATCTAAAGTGGGATAAAAGAGTAGAAACAGGTTAGTGTAGTGATTTCGCGTCTCTACTACTAATCACATTTAGCGCTTGTAATATTGCAATCATTTTTGGATGAAGTAAAATCTACATCTAATTCTTGATCACGGCATCCAAAAGCACATTGGCATCAAAGCGGACTACATCAGTGCAAGGTAGCCCAGTTTCTGCTATTATTTGAGCGATGCTTTCCTCAGCCGCAGACTGATCTAAATGGGCTGTGTTCAGTGCTATACCAACTACAGGAACACTTGCAAAAGCACCACCGGCACTAGCAACAGTTTCATAAAGCCGAATCACCTCTGGTAAAGGTGGAATTAGTACATGGGGATGATTACGTACATGAACTTGTCTTGCGCGATGTGCTAACAGCAGTTGGGTTGGTTGCGAACCACGGATTAGGGGTAAGGTTGCCGTTGAACCAGGGTGTAGCAGTGAACCTTGTCCTTCAATGTGCAAAATGTCGTAGTTTTTGCCATAGCGCATAACTATCTGTTCCACAGCACCGGCGGCAAAGTCTACCCGCACGGCATCTAAAGCCACGCCGTCCCCTTCTAACATCACTCCAGTTTGACCGGTGGCGAGGAATTTAGAACGCCAGCCTCGCTGTTTTGCTGCCCAATGTAACTCTAGACTAGTTGACATTTTACCGATCGCCATATCGGTTCCCACTGTCAAAACCCGCCGACAGGAAAGGGTGCGTGCCATTCCACTAGCAACACTTATATTAGGCGGCTCTTTGCGTACATCCCAAATTACTTGCCCTGGTTTTAGCAGTGCATTTAACTCTGGTATGTTCGCCATTGGTGTATGTAAACCATTTACCAGCGACATTCCAGCTTCTAGAGCGTCTTTGATTTCCACCCAGTAATCATCTGGTACAGCACCACCTCCTGGAGCAATGCCTATTACTAAGACTTCTGGCTTGTATTCAAGGGCTGCGGCTACCGATGCCACTATTGGCACATCACGCTTGATATTTGTTAATTCTGGTAGGGATTTGCCAGCACACTCGCGATCAATTACGGCTACGATTGGGGCTTCACTGTAACGTAAAATTGCTAGCCCTGTTTTGCCGTGATGCCCAATAATTCCTTCATGTAGCAAGATAGCTACTCGTTGATTAGGTGATAGACGCACTCTGTTGTACCCCCAAGCCTGGTAAATCGTTTGGCAAAACTCTTCCTTCTATTAGCAATGCACCCGTAAAGGGATCATCGATTAAATTGAGGTGACTGTCTAAATCTAGATAATCAGCTAGTGGCGCTAGCTGTAATGCTGCTGTATTAGCTAGCGAACTGTCAGAATAGCAACCAAACATTACTTGCAACCTATATGCTCGCGCTGTATGTACCATTCGCATTGCTTCGGTTAGTCCCCCTGATTTCATCAGTTTGATATTAATACCATCCACGTAGTTTGCCAAATGGGGAATATCGGAGCTTGTGAAGCAACTTTCATCGACAAAGATGGGCAGGAAAGAGTGTTCTTTGAGTTTTGCTAAACTTTTTTCCTGTCCCCGTGGCAATGGCTGTTCTACATATTTTATACCTAAATTAGCTAGCCAATTGCACATTGCGATCGCATCTTCTAAACTCCAACCCCCATTCGCATCAACGAAAAATTCTAGTTCCGGTGCTTCTTTTCGCACTGCTAAGAGCATTTTTTTATCTGCATCTATGCCATCTGGACTACCTAGCTTCACCTTAAAAAGGCGGACATCAGTAAATTGTAACCAGTCTTGCGCCCTAGCCTTGGCTCCCTCAGGCGAATTAATCCCAATTGTGACAGAAGTCGGTACTATTTGGTTGCGATCGAGTCCCCAAATTTGCCATAAGGGTAATCCTACGCGCTTACCCAACCAGTCGTGCATTGCCATATCTAAGGCAGCTCTTGCAGCAGAAGGAACCTGGTTTTGTGTTAAAACTTGCTCAATTTCCTGTCGCTGTAAGGGGCTGAATGCTTGCAACAGTGGCACAACTTGCTGTAGGGCGTCTTTGATTGCATCCGTTGATTGCCGATGATTACCCACACCAAATGGTGATGCTTCCCCCCAGCCTTCGATCCCATCTTCTGAAATTCTCACCCATACATTAGTTGTCTGTGCTGTTGTACCTCGACTAATAGTCAATGGAAACCTTTTGTTTACTGTAAATAACTTTATATTTATTTGCATACTTATTATACATATTATGTTATTAAAGCCAGTGTAAGTTCAAAGTTTAGATTATCAGATGCATCTGTTATACTTTTTTACATTCATTGCTTGATAACTAAATATTTCATACATTATTTTTATTTATGAATAACTTAAAAAAATGGAGTATTTTGAAATCAAAAATGGTTTTAGATCATCCTTGGTGTCAGGTAAGGCAAGATGAAATAGAATTACCGAATGGGAAAATTATAGATGATTATTTTGTCAGTATTAAGCCTGACGTTGCGATGGTTTTACCTATTACTAGTAGCAAAGAGATAATTTTTGTCCGGCAATACAGACATGCCGTAGGTGAATTTTTCTTAGAACTGCCAGCAGGTAATTTTGACCCAACAAAAGAGAGTGCAGAAGTAGCAGCAATTAGAGAACTGACAGAAGAAACTGGTTATATTCCTCAAGAATTTAGAAAAATCGGAACTTTATACGATAAGCCGAGTAAAGATACTAATCAAATACATTTATTTTTAGCAGAGAATGTGAGCAAGGTTGGAGAGCAGCAACTGGATATTACAGAAGAGATTGAAGTGGTATTGATTCCTGTAAAATTAGTTTTAGATAAAATTGCCCAAGGTGAAATTTCTGTGGCGGGAACTATTGCGGCTCTCTTCTTAGGTTTAAATTTTATTAATTATTAATAATCAGTAAAGATGAAACCCGAAATTATCACCGCAATTATTTCTGCCATTGTTGCAGTCATTAGCGCTATCATCAGTATTTATGGGCAGACTCGTATTGCACAACTTGCTGATCGACTTGCAAAACAGCGCGAAGCTGAATCTCGTGAAGCCCAAACTGCTGCTTTGATGTCAAAGTATCGAGATCCATTGCTACGATCTGCGATCGATCTCCAAAGTCGCCTGTTTAATATCGTTCAGGCAGAATTTCTGCAACGCTTTTATCACCACTCAGAATCTGAACAGGATTACACAATTCAAAATACGCTATATGTAATTGCAGAGTTTCTTGCATGGGTTGAGATTTTGCGACGGGAAATCCAGTTCCTGGATCTAGGTGATCTTGAAATGAATCGTCGTCTTAGTGAGCTTTTAGTCAACATTAATCAAGCATTTGGAACAGCAAAACTTGAATCTACTTTTCGGCTCTTTACCGGGGAACAGCGTGCAATTGGGGAAATAATGTTAGTACCTCAATCTACAGATAGTTCGATTGCATACGAGTGTATGGGTTATGCTATGTTTGTCAAGAAACTGAGCGATCCGGAGTTTGCTCGTTGGTTTACAAAACTGAAAGATGATATTGCAATGATAGCAAATGAACCAAAGGTGAACAGGGAACGACTCATCGTAATTCATCATAGACTAATTGACTTAATTGATTTTCTCGATCCCAATTGTGTTCGTGTCCCACCAAAGTATCGAACCAGAATTAACCAACATTAATAATGAAATCTTAGTGCAAGTAATTTCTCCTCACTTTCAAGTTATTATTTTCCATGAAATAAGAGTATGATTTTTATCAATTTCTCAAAATCTGTACATTAAGTAAGTTTAAAAAGCAAGCGACAATTCGACTTGAGGAAGATGTCGTTGGCTACTTCCAACTTATTGCTGATGGAACAACTTTTACGTTGCCCATTGTCGCAAGATATAAGCATAAAAAGCCTCTTTATCTACCTTATCCATTGCAGAAATTTTCCGACCACCAGAAACTACTTTAGTACGCCCCTGACTAATACCAGTGGTGATAATTTCTGTTTCCCATTCGCGCAATTGATAAAATTCTGAATGTCCCAAATAAGCTGTTGCTAGTACATCCCAGAAATAATAATCCTGGGGGATAACTAGTGCATAACATTGTCCGGCTAAATCAGAAATTGGATAGTGGCGTTGTCGTCCCATTTTGTATACTAACTCCGATGTGACTGGGACATTGTTAGTTAAATCCAAAGGACACATAATAATTTCAATTTGCGTTTGCCATACCCGCGCTGCTGAAATTGCGTCCCAATAAACATTCCATTCGGCGGAACCATCTTGTCCCGCTTCTAAGCTTTTTTCTACATTGCCATTAACATTTAATGCACCTCCCATCCACACAATTTTGTGAATCTTGGCTTCAATGTCCGGTGCTTTATCTAAAGCCACTGCTACCGTGGTCAACGGGCCAGTTACCATCAACGTTACGGGATTTGATGCCTCCCGCAACACCTTGATCATGAAATCTTGACCTGTTTCGCTAACCAAAGGCGTAGTGATGGTTTCGCTTTGATTGAGAATGGGGAGATGGTCAACGATAAATGAATCACGGCGATAGAGAGTAGGAAATGGATTGATACCGCGCACAGTACTTTCTGCTACCGGGATATGAGAAAATCCCATCAAATCTATAATTTTACGTGTGGCGCTAACAGCTGGTTGAATGTAGCAATCTGCTGGAGTGACGACAACACCAAGAAGTTCAATATGATCCATTGTCAACAGCAACATAGTTGCTAAATAATCATCTACACCGCCATCATGATCCATTAATACTAGTTGTTTTGTCATAAAAGGAGAATTAATATGGATGAGTTTATGAAAGCTGCTATTCAAGAAGCAAAACAAGGCAGACAAGAAGGTGGAATTCCCATTGGTTCGGTTCTCGTCAAAGATGGTAAAATTCTCGGCAGAGGACACAATAAACGTGTGCAAGACGCAGATCCCGTCACCCACGCGGAAATCGATTGTCTCCGTAATGCTGGGAGAGTTGGCAGCTACAGAGGTACAACACTCTATTCAACTTTAATGCCGTGTTACCTGTGCGCTGGGGCAGTGGTGCAATTTGGGATTAAAAAAGTCATCGTTGGAGAATCCAGAACTTTTCCTGGTGCTAAAGAATTTATGGTATCTCACGGTGTGGAAGTAATTGATCTTAATCTTGACGATTGCGAACAAATGATGAGTGAGTTTATTGAAACTAACCCCGAACTTTGGAATGAAGATATCGGTAACTAGGTAGGAGTTAGGAGTTAAGAGTTTGGAGTTTTGGGTTAGGAGTTGCCCGTGTCTTAGTGACTTTTGATAGGAGAATTATGGTAGGAGCGATCGCTATCTAAAAAGTCACCAAGCTTTTAATCGAGACAAAAAAGTTACCTCCACACGGACACTCATCGCTCCTAGCCTAGCAAAAGTGTGCTGTTATTATCAATCAGCGTCAGAGTTCCATTATTAGCCATACCTGGGTTGGGCTGCGCCAATGCACCATAGGACTGAATGTAACGCCGCACTTCTAGCGGAAAGTGGGGGTAATCTAACACTGCATCTCCATCGGCAATAGTTGCCCAGAACTCGCGCAAACTAGGAGCTAATTTTTTTGCCTGTGATAATGGTAAGTTTAATGGAGAGTGAGTTAGTAGCTTGATGAGGAAGGGGAAAGAGCGATCGCCCATCCACTGCCGCGATGACTGTTGCAAGTCGGGGAACTCAGGCACTGATTCTACCCGATGAGATATAATTTGCAACGATTCTTTACCTTGGTTATCCCGATGAAACTCTAGCACCCGATAAGGGTGAGGATAGCTGACTAAAGAACCAGTGGTAATATCATATACTCCATCTGAGTAAGCAATATCCTGAACGTGCAAATGTCCTGTAAAGACTAGCTTGACTCCGTAGCGCCTTAGCAATTGCAACAGTTCTGCTGAATTGGACAACATATAGCGATTTGCTAGTGGATGGCTCGATTGATTGGGCAAATGCTCCACTACATTATGATGCACCATCACCAGGACTAATTCATCAACAGATGCCGCCAGCACTTCTTCTAACCACCGTAGCTGTTTGGCATCCAAACACCCTACCTGCTCCCCCTGCTCATTAAAGGAGTTAGAATTTAGTCCAATCAGCTTAACTCCAGGCAATAACTGACGAATGTAGTAAATCTGCTGGGGATCTTCGTAGCCAAACTTAGTGTAATAGTAGGGAAAATCTGCAAAAGCAATTGATTGCTGATCAGCTAACAGCACAGGAACGTCATGATTGCCAGGAACAACATAGACGGGAAAAGGTAGTTGGGCTAAAAATTGTTGCAACCAGGCGTGGTTCTCTGGTTCGCCGTGCTGGGTTAAATCTCCTGGCAACAACAAGAAATCTAAATCGAGTTGTGTTAAATGTTCTAGTACACTTTTAAACGCCGAGATACTGACTTCTACCAGATGGAATCGGCTGGGATGATCCCAGATTGTGTGGGGAAGTGCTAGGTGTAAGTCGCTGACTACCGCAAAGCGAAAATTGAGAGCCATTGATTTATGAAAATGTTAAAAGCAGGGGTTAAAACAAGTCTTTTCCCAAAAGTATAACGCTTGCTTTGTTTCCCTGCGTAGGAGTGCGTCTACTTAATATTTGTATACATTAAGCATCGATCACACGCGAAAAAAGACCTATAGCGCTCAAGAACACTCCAAGTGCAAATGACAAGCGTTTGTTACTTAAATAGCCCTGCTTAAAGAAAGTGAAAGTTGTCTATCTCAATCAGTCTGGAATAAAAAGTGAGACTAGGGAGTAAAATATATGAACAAATTAAAACTTACTTGACTCAGAGCAAATATATGTTGAGTATACTTTGGGGTATTGTTGTACTGATTGCTTTTTGGGCATTAGGACTGGTACTTCATATTGCCGGAAATTTAATTCATGCTGTGTTGCTTTTAGCCATTGCCCAAGAATCTATAATTTTTTCAAAGCGCGTGATGTATGAATAAATAACTCGTGACATTTTTACTACTTCAAGTTTAACTAGTTAAATTAGATACATTAGCTTGAGATATCAGCGTATATTTTTTGAAAAAATTGATTTTTCGGGAATTATTATCTGGTCGATATAAGCTGAAACAAGATAACAATTCTACGCCGTCGCTGGCACTAAATTTTGAAAATTAAAATAGAAGAATAAGTGATAATAATGGCGAATCTCAGAGATACAGAGAATGGATGGTCGCAGTTAACTCGTGGTGCGCCATTGGCAGTAATGGTAGCTGTTGCACTCTACATCCTATACCAACTTTTACCAGTATTAGAACTTTTAGTTGTTGCAGCATTGATTGCTTTAATTTTGCGAACGCTATTACGGTTTTTGCAAAAGTTAGTCAAATCACAGGATGTTGCTGTTCTGCTACTAATTGGATTAATTGTTGGATTCATTGTAGTATTAGCAACTGTAGTTTTACCTAGTGTGACATTTGAATCTCAAAAATTAATAAAAACATTACCAACTTATCTCAATAGATTGACAGGAGATGTAGAGCAACTGCGTCAGAAATTCAGTTTTATTCCAGACATTTCCCAAGCACTAATACAATTACGGAACTTGACTGACCAGTTACTGGGTGGAGTACCAGTTTTCTTAGGTGAAGCTTTAAGTTTAACCGTGGAGTTGGTAGCGACGTTAATTCTAGCGCTTTACATGGCTTACGATCCTAATTCCTTAGTAAAAGGGATTTTAAGATTAGTACCAAGGCGACATCATCAGAGGTTTAAACGAATTCTTAAAGCTTGCGAGACAAGATTGCGGGGTTGGATTTTTGGGACAGGGATAGCGATGATATTTCTAGGTGTTGGAGCAACGTTTGGACTTTTGATTTTGGGGATTCCTTCAGCCTTGCCATTTGGGATTATTGCAGGTTTATTTGAAATAATTCCTTACTTTGGTTCAATTATTGGTGCTTTTTTACCAGCATTAGTAGCATTGAGTATTTCACCGCTAAAGCTAGTATTTGTGTTGATACTTTTCTTTGTAATGAATCAAATAGATGCCCATGTTGTTCAACCTGTGGTGATGGGTCAGCAAGTTAATATCCATCCGGTGATGGTGATTGTAACATTTTTGGTAATGGGTAAGCTATTTGGATTTATTGGTGTGCTGCTTGCAGTGCCTGCGGCGGCAGTGATAATTACGCTTATTGATGAGTTTACGCTTGAAGAACCTGCTTTAGAGGAAGTAGGAATTGAAAGTAAAATAGATGTTAAATCGAACGACTAAATAAGCGATTTTTCAGCAAATGTTTGATACACTTTTGTGTGCTATAGGACTCATATTTGATTGCATGAAAAAAACTCAGTACACCTTTATTCCTTCTTCCCAGTCCCCAGTCCCAAGTATTGAGTCTCTACGAGTAATTCAGGAATTAAATCGGATTGCTATATAACTAAATGCTAAAACGCATAACATTGGGATTTACACATTCGTGAAAAGTTAGGCATAGTTATAACCAAAAATCATCCACTAACTGGCTGGTTGGAACACTGGAGTTTTTTAGTGCCGCAGGCGATCGCCTTTGGTAAACAACCTCTTGAGATTGCGGAATGCCCAATAAGCTAGCTAGAGAGGTAGTCTTTTAATATTATGTTGACAAAAGTGAAACTATATGCAATTGAGAAAAACGCCTATTTTGGGCTAATTCGATAAAATAACTTAGCAGATCAGCAAGGAACAGGTTTAGAATCATGCCTCAAGCTAGTATTGGGATTATTGGTGGTAGTGGTCTGTATAAAATGGATGCGCTTAAAGATGTCGAAGAGGTGCGAGTCGAGACTCCTTTTGGTTCACCATCTGATGCTTTGATTCTGGGGACATTGGATGGAACACGGGTAGCTTTTTTGGCGCGTCATGGTCGTAATCACACGCTGTTACCCTCTGAGTTACCGTTTCGCGCTAATATCTATGCGATGAAGCAATTGGGTGTGAAGTATTTAATTTCAGCTAGTGCTGTGGGTTCCTTGAAGGAAGAGGCGAAACCACTGGATATGGTGGTGCCAGATCAGTTTATTGACAGAACGAAAAATCGGATTTCAACGTTTTTTGGTGAGGGAATTGTTGCTCACATTGCCTTTGGCGATCCAATTTGTAAGAATTTGGCTCTTTTGTTGGCAGATGCGATCGCATCTCTCAATTTACCAGAAGTTACTCTCCATCGCGGCGGCACTTATGTGTGTATGGAAGGGCCAGCTTTTTCCACTAAGGCGGAATCGAATCTTTACCGCAGTTGGGGTGCAACAATCATTGGGATGACGAATTTACCAGAGGCGAAATTGGCAAGGGAAGCCGAAATTGCATACTCAACCTTAGCGCTGGTGACAGATTATGATTGTTGGCATCCAGATCACGACAGTGTGACGGTGGAATTGGTGATTGGCAATTTGCTGCGGAATGCTGTGAATGCTCAAAAGGTGATTCAAGAAACTGTGCGACGGTTGAGTGAAAATCCACCGTCGAGTGAGGCGCATTCGGCGTTGCAGTATGCGATTTTGACTCAGTTGGATAAAGCACCAGCCGCGACGAAGGAAAAGTTAGGGTTATTGTTGCAGAGGTATTTGTAGTATTGGTAATGAATGAGCGATGTCTACGACGGGCGTAGCTGCGGCACCATGATCTTAAATCATACAGGCGATGCTAAAGAGTTCCATGCCATTTGGAGCCTTAAGTGTAGGTTCATGACGGAAACGTAAACATAAATTAGCTCCTAGTCCTGTAAATCAATACGGTTCAGTTAAGGATTAATTTCCCAACCCCTTAAAAAAGGGGGAACTATACCAATACTATTCAGTAGAGACGTTACAATGCAACGTCTCTAAAAATCGACTGACAATGGCATTGTTTCGACTGACAATGGCATTGTTTCGACTGACAATGGCATTGTTTCGACTGACAATG
>NZ_CAXTNE010000123.1:0-5847 GCF_964245445.1 uncultured Nostoc sp. | reverse complement strand
GCATTGCATTGACTGACAATGCCATTGTTTTGACAGACAATGCCAATGCATCAAGTTTTTATTTACAGATTAGAGTGGGCATTACAATACCCACCCTACAAGCTGTTGTTACTGATAGCTGAAAAGCTTGTAAAGCAATACTTTCAGACTTACTTGCCCTAAGTGACAGCTTCGCGTTTATCCACCTAAAATTAGTAGTTCCCAATACTTGACTAATTAAATATTTTGTTTAACTATATATACTGACCAGCAAATAACTAGCAAACAGCACCAGTTTATTTTTAGTTTGGGCGTTGCTCAATCTAGGGATGAATGTATCACGCAAAGGCGAGGACATTTCCACAGTCAGGGTTTCCTACGCCACTTGCTACAACGGATAGCGTTCGCGCAGCGTCTCGTAGAGAAGCGGTAGCGAGTCAGACGCTCCTACGTCGCTAACGCTACGCTATCGAGCGTCGGGAACCTCCCTTCGGGTTCACCAGTCGCCTACGGTGGAAAACCCGCCTACAGCGCTGGATTCACCGCAACGCAGTGGCTTGACTTGAGCAAAGTGTCCGTTGCAAAGACAAGGCAGTGCGTTGCAAAGCCAGCACGCTCAGACGAAGAGAAGTCACCATATAAGGTTTCCTTAGATCACAACTTCGGGGTTTTCCTTATCTGGTGACTGGCGTCCGGGTTAAGAGACTTAAAGCAATTGCCGTGCAAAGGAAAATCCATAAAATCATCCCGCATTTATGCAACGCCTTAATTTGAAAGATAAATACGTATACTCATCTGTTAGTTAACACAAATGCTCAAGGAATTGTTCAATGTTGAATACTAGTAAAAAATTGATTGCTTTAGCCGCACTAATACCAACGTTAGTAAGTGGTATGCCAGTTAAGGCAAATATTCAAGGATGTAATCCTACTCGATCCAACCGCTCAGTATGCCCTAGTACAGCAACGCCAGAAATAGCTAGTTTTATTGATCCTACAGCAATAATTTTCGAGGCTGACAATATTACATTGGCAAAACAAGTCTACATAGGACCTTTTGCGAAGCTAATCGCTAGCTATGATGCTGGCATTACCATTGATGCAGAATCGAACGTGCAAGATAATGTCACAATCATTGGCAAGTTTGAGCGCGACGAGCATGTAAAACAAAAGGTTAGATTACTAGGTATAAAAGGGGTGAAAATTGCCGATCACGTAATTATGGCTCACGGTGTAACAATCAAGGGTCCAGCCCAGATCGGTATCGGTGGTACTAACATTGATGTAAATCCAAACAAAGATCAAGAAGTATTTCTCGGTTTTGGCAGTGAGGTAGACGGCGCAATTTTGCAGAAAAATACGGGCGTTTCCACTCTAGGACGAGTAGGTAGTGGTGTAACACTCAAAAGCGGCTACATTGTTTTACCAGGTAAGAACGTTACTACCCAAGCCCAAGCAGACGACCCAGCTTTAGGTAAAGTGCGCTTGCTCACCGAAGCTGACATTGCCTTTAATGAAGCCGTACTTGAAGTCAATATTGCCTTTGCAAGAGAGTACACCAAGCTTGCAAGAAAAAATGCGTCAAACGTGCGAGGCATTAACTACGATCCTGGAAACACAGCATTTAACCCCAATCAAGACCTACCAGAACTTGCTGGAGTTCCTACCCGCGACCCTAACTTCCGCAACCGAATCATTGGCGACGTGAACCTCGCTGATTCTAAGATGCGTATCGACTCTACTAAAGTTATGGGTAGACGGATTTCACTCCGTGCTGATGAGGGTGAACCTTTTAACGTCGGACGTATCAATCGGATGGGAGACAATACAATTTTTCATGCTCTACAAGAAAGCAATATTATTATTGGCAACAATGTTACTTTCGGTGCTAAGTCCATTGTGCATGGTGGCGGAAGACCCCAAGTAGATATTAATGGCGAGCAAGAGCCTACAACAATTAAAGACAACGTTACGCTCAAAAGTCAAGCAATTATCTTTCGTTCTTTAATTGGAGAAGGCTCTACCATTGGAATGAAAAGCCTTGTTGTCAATTCGGTGTTAGCTCCCGGCACAAATATTGGTGACAAAATTATCTACGATAACAACACAGTTTTTGGTCAAGTTGAGTGGTAACAATACCTTATTCAAGAGATGAAAATTTATGAGGCAAGACTTGTACAGAAGTCTCATTTTATACTCTTATTCATGACGCTATTAGGATTATTTTTGAGTAGCTGCAATCAATCTAAGCCGACGAGTAACAATCTCCCAGTACAAGGCATTGTTGCTACTTTAGAAGACAAAGTAGAAGAGCTACCAAACAAGCGTATTGCATGGTCAACTTATTGGAAAATGTGTTGGGACAAATACCCACAAGCTATAGCCTATGAACTGCAAACGATAACTAGTGAAGGCAGAGCGCCAAAGTTTCGTCGCCAAAGCGATCGCTGTTTTCAAATTCAAGCCGCCGCAGGTGAGAACAACAAAGCTCAAGGGTTATTGAACAGAGATGCAATACTATCTTTTGAAGCCGCACAGCTTTCTTACCGAGTTCGAGCCGTTCTAGAAAGAGAAAACTATAGTAAATGGTCCCCAGCTTGGGCTGTAGGCGAACCAACAAGTAATAAAATTCAGCAAAAATCAAATAGGAGTCCTATATAAATCAATACGCTTGGGTTAAGCATTTTTCTCTTTTTTCTGTTTCCTCTGCCTTGAAAAGTTCAGATCGCCGGAAACCGGCGCTCCGACTTTTCGCTGCGCCCACCGTTCGCGCAGCGTCTTTGAAGGAGAAGCTTTGAGGGGCGGCTTTTGCCGCTCAAACTTCTCTGTGCGGTAGCCTGCGGCAAGCCGCTACGCGTCTACGTTAAAAAAATTGACTTTGATAAAGAGTTTTAGCCTTAACCCAAGCGTATTGCGCTATAAATTCCGGAAAACCTTTTCTACAATTAACGCAAGCTGCTTTCAGCACCCCGCCCCCCGTGCAAAATCGGCATAGTAAACAATCCCCACGCTAAACCCGTAATCAACCCAAAAGGTGTAACCAGATAATTATTAAAACTCCACAAACCGAAAATCTGTGCTGCCAATTCCAAAGGATAAGCCATCATTAGCACACTAGCTAAAGCCACACCACTCCAACCATACTGATTCAACCAGTAAAAACCTTTACCACCAGTTACCACATACAACAGACGAGTAATCAGCAAACCCATGACAGTGCCGTAGCAGCGCATACACACAGCCATAATAAACGGTGGTGCCAAATCTAACCCCATATCTGGTTGCGGACAAACATGATTACCCATGAAATAAATTATGTCCGCAATCCCAGGAAGCAAAGACACTCCAGACGCAGCCAAAAAGGGAGCGATAGGTGGGCCAAAAACCATACCTACTAACAAGAAATCAGCAATCAAACTAACCCAATTAACCTGCAACTCTTCACTGAAAGCTACTCTTGTCATCTCCCTTTCTCTGCGCCCTCTGCGCCTGAAGCGGTTTATTTTCCTAACCTACCTTATTAACATAAGGACTTGTCAACTTATCCAACTGCTGAATCAACAGACTCAAGAATAATCCCACATCTGTTACCACACCCACCGATTCCACAGAACCGCGATCGCTTAACTTAGTCACCACAGCTGGATTAATATCCACACACACCATTTTTACCCCTGCCGGAGTCATATTTCCTACGCCAATGGAGTGCAGCATCGATGACAGCATCAAAATCATCTCCGTACCTTCGAGGTGTTTGGCATAAGCCTCCTGTGCTTTAATCAAATCCATTTGGGTATCAGGCAAAGGCCCGTCATCCCGAATCGATCCCGCAAGCACAAAAGGCACATTATTGTGGACACACTCATACATCACGCCACTTTTAATTGCCCCCGCCTCCACAGCTTTGGGAATGCTGCCATAACGACGGATACTATTAATTACCTTCAGGTGATGGCGGTGTCCACCATGCACGGCGACACCCCGCTTCATGTCTACACCCAAGGAAGTGCCCATCATATTTTGCTCGATGTCGTGAACTGCGATCGCATTACCACCCAGTAATGCTTGCACGTATCCTTCCCGAACCAGTTGCGCCAAGTGTTCGCCGCCACCAGTGTGAATCACCACCGGCCCAGCCGTGACAACTACCTTACCACCAGCATCGCGGATTTTCCGCAATTCCCAAGCTACTTGCTCAACCACCAATTCCACGCGCCGTTCGCTAGAAACCCCCGCCGACATAAAGCTGAATTCTTGGGTGCTGCGTAGTTCGCGCGATTCAGTTTTGCGGATGGTGCGGATACCTAACACATCTACAATTACTTGTTCACCAACTTTTAAATCGCGTAGTATTTTACACCGAGCGACAAAACCATTGGCAGTTTGGGTAATTGCGATCGCGCCATCCATCCGTTGATTTTCCACCTTTACCCACTGGCCATTAATTCGGACTTCAGTGGGATAAATTGTACTAACGTAGAAATCATCAGGTGCAACACTGTCTTGAATTACCGGCTCCAGTTTTGCGTCTCGCTCATCATGCGGTAAATCTACAGCACCCAATTCAATCAACCGGGAGATGATCTCTTCCATCACCTCATGGGATGGCGCTGATACCCTAACTTCGGCGGCTGAGGTACTTTGGCGCTGTTCTCCCAAGTTAAAATTCAGGACTTGGAAGCTTCCTCCAGCGTCTATAATCAAATCCAAAGCGCGGTTAATTAAGCCTGCGTCGAGCAAGTGTCCCTCCATGCGAATGACGCGGCTTTCTACCGAGACATTGGCATGAAGTTCATCTCTAACTGGTTCTGTTACCCGCAAAGTTAAACATTTAGCTGCACCACCAGCTTTGAGAAATTCCGTAAGCGGTGTTTCCAACACTTGGAAACCTGCATCTGCAAGGCGGGTTTTCAAAGCCTCACTCGTCTTGTTCATAATGACGATGCTATCTACATTCACCGCATTACAAGCGAAGTTGACTGCATCAGCCTCTTCAAGTGCAATTCGTTTTTCGGGTGCGACTCGCATTTCGATTAAGCGGTTGGAGTAAGAATCAAAAGCGCCTGGATAATATAGCAAATAGCCATTTGCTAGGGGACAAAAGCAGGTATCCAAGTGATAGAAACGTTCGTCTATGAGTCGCAGGGATAGCACCTCAATATCCAGCCATTTAGCTAAATAAGGGTGAGAATCTAATTCTGAGCGGAAACCGTATCCCGCCCATAACCAGCGTCCTTCTCGATCCAGCAGTGCGTCCCCTGCTCCCTCAAAGGGCAAATCTTTGGGAAGTTCATTGACTGTATAACCATTTGCCTCAAACCATTGTTTGAAGAAAGGCTCCTCTCCCTGACGTTCTTTGTGCAAAAAGCGACTGAGGACGACATTATTCCCCAATACTAAGCCAGCGTTGGCGGTAAAAACCAAATCTGGCCAACCTTTTTCAGGTGGTACTAAGTCTACAATGGCGTGTTGTTTAAGGATCTGGTGTAGTCCCTGCCACTGTTCCACGGCGCGATCGCGCGATGACTTGTGAATATTCCCTTCCATCCAAGGATTAATCACATAGTCCACATCGTAGTGGTCAGGAGGGCACATCAAAAAGCGAATACGGGAAGTCATAAAAATCTTACAAGCGTTTTATATACTAGCTTATTTGGGATACAGATTTTCGATCTACTGACATTCGGTAAAATATGCTACTAGAGCTTCTATCTTTTGATAGTTGAAGGCTTTACAAAAGCTTCGTTCTTAATTCTATTACTGGAAGATAGGAATAAGTAGAGAAGGTGGCAAAAGTCATTAGTCATTAGTCATTAGTCATTAGTCATTAGTCATTAGTCATTGGTCATTGGTCATTAATATTCTCCCC
>NZ_CAXTNE010000122.1:0-22423 GCF_964245445.1 uncultured Nostoc sp. | reverse complement strand
CAGTTCAAGCTAACGATATAGGGAATGCTGGCTCATTGTTTGTAGAAGCTAACTCTATCGGTCTGGACAACAACGCCAAAATCAGTGCTGACACTACAGGAGGCGGTGGCGATATTTTCCTAGATACACCCTTGTTGACCTTACGCGATCGCAGTTCTATCACTACCAATGCCACTGGCGCAAATATTCCTGGAGGTAATATCACCATCAATGCAGCAAATGGTTTCATCATTGCTGTTCCTCAAGAGAATAGTGATATTAGTGCCAATTCTTTAGACTTTCGTGGTGGTCGAGTCGCAATCAACGCTCAAAGCATTTTTGGGATGCAGTATCGCAGTAATATACAAACTCCACAAAGTGATATCACTGCTACAGGGGCAAGTCCACAGTTCAATGGTTCAGTGCAAATTAATACACCAGATGTAGATATCAGTTCGGGATTAGTACAATTACCTGCCGATTTTGTAGATCGGTCTGGTTTGATTGCTCAAGGTTGTCCTGCAAATAAAGGCAATTCATTTACCATCGTCGGACGCGGCGGTTTGCCACCTCTACCAACCCAAGCGCTTCGCACTAATCAAACTGCAACTGTTAATTGGGTGACATTGAATCCTGAAGAACAAAAAAGTACAAATGTAGGGGAGAATTCATACATTAGGAGGAGTAAAAGCCCTAAATTAGAAGTTCCGCAAATTAGTTCAACGATTGTGGAAGCTACTGGCTGGGTAATTAATAAGTCTGGTGAAGTCGAGTTAACAGCCTTTGCAGCTATACCTACTTATAGCAATACTTTTAATTCTGCGATCGCCCTTGGCGGGGCTTTGCCCATCGCAGCTTGCCCATCACAAGCCACTGCTATTCAAAGTCAATGACAAAAAAAAGATTTCGATTTTTCCTTATAGTACAGTGCTTTATCAAAAATCTTATCCTGACTTGCAAAAGTCGCTTTTATTTTAAGAAGTGGTTAAGAAGAATTACAATAGCTGTTTTGGCTGCCTTGTTAAGCGTTTCGGGAGTTTCAGTTCCTGCTTTCTCTGAATTGACTCATCAACCAAATGCTCAACAATTGGTTGAACAAGGTCGAAAACTCTACGAAACTGGAGAGTTATCTGACGCAGTAATAGTTTTGCAACAAGCAACAGATGCTTTTAATCTGCAAAAAGACGAATTAGGAAAAGCGATCGCCTTAAGCAATCTTTCGTTAGTCTTTAAGCAACTTGGACAGTGGAAAAAAGCAGAAGCTGCGATTACACAAAGCCTCAACCTCTTAAAAAACTCACAACTCAAAACTCAGAACTTTAGATTAATCTTGGCACAAACCTTAGATATTCAAGGAAATCTGCAATTAGAACTAGGCAGAACTGAACAAGCTTTAGACTCATGGAAGCAATCTGCTAATACATATACTCAAACAGGTGATGAAGTTGGGATAATCCGCAGTTTGATTAACCAAAGCATGGCACAGCAAGCTTTGGGGTTTTACCGTCAAGCTCGCACAACCTTAGAAGAATTACAACCCCGTCTGAAACAACAACCGGACTCGCTTGTTAAAGCGACTGCCTTACGTAGCTTCGGTGATGTTCTGCAACTAGTTGGGGATTTAAAATCATCTTTCAAAGTTTTACAACAAAGCCGAGACATCGCCAAAAAATTACAATCTCCTTCAGAAATCAGTGCTACGTTGCTGAGTTTAGGTAATACCACCTTGGCTCTAGGTAACGGACAAACTTCGCAGCAAGACAGCACTAGTTTTGCAAACTATACTCCGTTGCATTGTGTAAACAGACCTGTCTCTACAGAATCTGTCAAATTTTACCAACAAGCAGCGCAATTCTATGAAGAAGCTGTCACCACAGCAACCTCACCACTTTTGGAAATTCAAGCCCAACTCAATCATTTAAGTGTATTGTTGAACCTTCAGCAATGGTCACAAGCCAAGCAATTATCTTCCCAAATTCAGCTAAAGCTGACCAAAATACCGCCAAGCCACCCAGCAAATTATGCCCAAATTCATTTTGCTCAGAACTTAGTATGCTTGAAACAAGCTACTAATGCAGATACTCCTTCATGGAAAGAAGTTGCTGAAATTTTAGCAACATCTGTACAGCAAGCTCAAAGTATGGACGATGAACGTTCGGTTGCTTATGCTTTAGGTGCATTAGGTGGATTATATCTAGAAAATCAAGACTTATTTAATGCTCAAAAACTAACGGGACAAGCTTTAATCCTAGCCCAAGCAATAAAAGCCGGGGATATAGCTTATTTATGGCAATGGCAACTAGGATATATACTGAAAATAAAAGGAGATGTGACTGGAGCGATCGCTAACTACACTGAAGCAGTAAATACTCTTAAATATCTCCACAATGACTTAATTGCTCTCAATCCAGATATACAATTTTCCTTTCGGGATAATATAGAACCAGTTTACCGACAATTAATTGATTTACTTTTACAACCTTCATCTACAGTAAGCACAAAAGAAAGCATTAGTCAAAAAAATTTAAAGCAAGCTCGTGGCATACTTGAAACACTGCAACTAGCTGAACTAGAAAACTTCTTTCGAGAAGCTTGTTTAAAAGCCGCACCCGAACAAATTGATGAAGTGGTTGATAAAACGGATGCCACAGCAGTAATTTATCCCATTATTTTAGCAGACCATTTAGATGTTATTCTCAAGTTACCAAATCAAGCGGAATTAGCTCATTATACAATTAATAAAAAACAAACAGAAATTAAAAGTATTTTAGAAAAGTTACAACTATATTTAAGACAACCAGACAGAGTAAACGATGTTAATAAGTTGTCTCAACAGGTTTATAGCTGGCTAATTCAACCGTTAGAATCTGAATTAACAAGAAAGAATATAAAAACGCTAGTATTTGTACTAGATGGTGAATTACGAAATATTCCAATGGCAGTTTTGTACGATCAAAAACATCAACAATATTTAATTCAAAAATATGCTATATCCTTAGCTCCCGGTTTACAATTAATTGAACCAAAATCTTTACAAAAAGTCCAATTGAATGGATTAATTGCTGGAGTAAGTGAGCAACGCCAAATTGAAGGACGTTCATTTAGTCCACTCAAAAATGTAGAAGTTGAGTTAAGACAAATCCGTTCAGCTATACCTAAAAACGCAGAATTATTTAATCAGACCTTTACTAAAACAAACTTAGAGAATCAAATTAAAAAAATACCATATACAGTAGTTCATATAGCAACTCATGGCGAGTTTAGTTCTAATCCAGATAAAACATTTATCTTAACTTGGGAGCAGCTCTTAAAAGTCAAGGATTTTGATAATTTAATTCGACTCAGTGGACAAAGAGAATCTAACGCTATTGAATTACTTGTCCTCAGTGCTTGTGAAACCGCTCAAGGAGACAACCGAGCTACTTTAGGACTTGCTGGCATAGCAGTACGTGCAGGCGCTCGTAGTACGCTGGCAACTTTGTGGACGGTAGACGATAAGTCTACTGCTGAATTTATGAGTCAGTTTTATCAAGAGTTAGAAAATAACAAAGTAACTAAAGCTGAAGCTCTCCGTCGCGCTCAACTTAAGCTGTTGACTGATTACGAAATTCCCTATTTCTGGGCACCATATATCTTAGTTGGAAATTGGCTTTAAAAACAGAACTCAACCTGAGTTCGACGTAAAAAAAGGACTGAATACTAAACAGATAAACTTTCTAGGAATACAGGGTTGTAGGGCTTAATGTGAATAAGATTTAATAAATGATCTGGAGGCGTGAATGGTGCTGAAATGGAGTAAAAAGAATTTGTGAAATATTCATTTTTGGAGATATATAATCACAATTTGTGTGCGAAGATCGATGCTGGAGAGCTACTCTGCCAAGGGCGATTGTAACCAATAAAATTGATTCTGGGAAGGGGAGCATCCCAATTTGGCAAAAATAAAAGAAGAAATATTATTCGCCATATGAACTCGCGAATAATATTGGGGGTTCAATCCTGCGTCTCTTCTAACTCCTGCTCAGTTCCGGAACTGATATCTAGCAAGCAATCATCCAGGGTATGGATTACTTTCTGTATCTCATCAAATATACTGCGTCTCATTACCGACATAACAGCATCAATATTAATACTCGTACCAGCTTTACCCAAATGCTTGTATTTACTTAATTTCTCAGATGTAGCACATTGAAAGGATACGGTCGGCGCTTGTAACTTATAGTACCAAGCTAATTTTTACGGAAGAAAAAGTCTGAAAACTGGACGGAGTAGAGCTTATAGCAATACACGTCCATTTCATGTAATATCAATAAGCTAGAACTTACGCATTGACAGAAAATGCACTATGTGTATTCAAGCCCAGCTTCTGTTGTAGATGTTTCAAAATGAAATTACGAGCCACTTGAAGAGATAAATTTCTTTGAAGTTCATACCAATTTTCAATTAACTCTTCCGCTCGCATCAACTCAAGTTGCGTAAAGGCGCGAATAGCACTAAAAAAATGAGTTTTGATAGCTTCAGTTGTTCTTACCATAAACCGCTCAATACCACAAAACTGTTTGATTGCTCTGTGGTAACATTCGATTCCCCAATGAATTGAATGTAATACTTGAAATTCTGTCCTAGTAATTTGATTAAGTGCATCTTCTTCGGTCAAAAATATGATGTAGTATCTTTTCTCTTCGTTTTTGAATGTTTTTTGAAATACTTTCACGCTGCCAAAACTTTTTAAATGCACAATTAAGCCTTCATCAGGTATTTCTAAATTTTGAACTTGGGTGTAATCTCGACCATTAATAGAACATGAACGATTTTTAGCTATGCCCATTAAAAACCCTAATCGTTTATTTTTTAAGAACTTTAAGTTTTCTCTGCTGGCATACCAGGCATTTGTTGTTACCATTTGCGGCTGTAATCCCCAAGTCAAAATTTCGGTTATTATTTCTCTCAAATAATCATTTTTCGTCTTACCATCCTGTTTGTTATATATGCGATAGTTGACAGGTACAGACTTACCTGAGTCTTCTGTGTAGTACAACGTAATTAGCTGGACTCCTTTGACTACACGATGATGCTTACCTGACCAAAAGTACCCGATTAATTCTATTAAAGATGGGTCACTATAAGGCTTATCGATAACTCTATCATCCCCACTTAAAGTTCCTCCTATCAAATTGATGTGCGGCTGGACTTCATCAAATAAATCTTTGGGTTCGTAGCGTTCCCTTAAGAGAAAACGATTGACACTATCATGAGACAAATCCTCTAAAATTTCTGCTAGGCGTGTACAGCCTGGATACTTCGATTCTGCTAATAGGAACAGAGTGTAAGTATCAAGGGCACACTTTGCTGTGGATGGCTTACTAATAGCTCTGATAGTCCAAACCCTAAATCTACCCAACATTAGGTATTATCTGCCATTTTATTGCCCCTACTGATTCGCGATGGCGCTTGCGCCCGCCGTAGGCGATCGCATCTTAAATTAGGTGAGGGCGAGCACGGCGTCAGCGAAGGACTTCGGGGACTCCTGCGGGAAATTGTGTCCGATACCGGCGACGATCCGACGCTCGTAGAAGCTTGTGAAATGGAGTGCAGCGCTGTCATCAACCTGTGGCGGGTCAACGCCATCATCCCCGCCCTGCAACACGATGCTGGGCACAGCGATGTCGGGCTGGGCCGCCAGACGGGTCTCGATTGTATCCAGTTCCGGATCACCGGAGATGCCGCCTAAGCGATGGCGGTATGAGTGGATGACGATGTCCACGAAGTCGGGATTTTCAAAGCTTGCAGCAGTCCGAGCAAATGTCGCGTCATCGAAGCTCCATGTCGGTGACCAGAGTCGCCAGAGCAGACGGCACAACTCGCGCCGATTGAGCGTGAGACCGGCGCGTCCTCGTTCTAAATGGAAATAATATTGATACCAATTGCGATACTCTTTCTCAGGTGCGACTGGGTTGCCTGCCTGGGAAATGTTCTGAATGTTGTAGCCTGCACCGCAGCTCACCACGCCCTTCGCCCGCTCTGGCCAGAGCGCAGCCACGATGCAGGCAGCCCTGCCGCCCCAATCAAAGCCGGCGAGCACGGCGCTTGGAATTGCTAAGGCGTCCATCAGAGCAAGGAGGTCAGCGCCCAATGCCGCCTGCTGCCCGGAACGAGGCGTTTTTGCTGCTCTGAAGGTCGTGGAACCGTATCCACGAAGATAAGGGACGATGCAGCGCATTCCAGCCGCACTAAGCCGTATTGATACGGCGTCGTAAGTATGCACATCGTACGGGAAGCCATGCAGCAGGATGACGGGCGTACCATCCGTCGGTCCAACCTCCCTATAGGCGACGTTCAAAACACCAGCGGCAATATGTTTCATGCGTTCCCCCTCCGACACCAAAAGCCTGCGATAGCCCTTTTATTGTAAGTTCGACATTGACAATTTCAACTGCAAGTTGGATTTTAGCGAGAACTACTGTCTACCAGTGAGCGAAAACGTAACAAAAAATTTAATTTGTGCTTGAGCAAAGTCATGACAATAATTATTTATTTTCATCAATCATCTTATATAAACTTTAAGGATTACTACACAGGGAGTTTTTATTTTAACCCGGTTTATTTTATGTTTTAAGAATTTACAGCTAGTTGTCCATTCAAATAGGCACAGCGTAATTGCAGCATTTGTGGTAAGTTTTCATATTTCCACTGTGCGCCTACAATTTGCATTCGTTTGTCGATTTGTTTGACAGCAGACTCCACAGCCCTGAACCAATGGAGCTTAACTGCTCTGCTTGAAAATACATATAGTTGACCAAGCGATATCTGTGTTTATGTAGATAAGCTGTAAATTGGGTCGCTCCTACATACTTGCTTTTTCTCAGTTTTGTAATTGCTGATTCGACTTGTCCGTGCCAAAGGAAGGATTCAATTTGTAATAAAAACTGTTTTTTCGCTTGGATTTTGTAGAGGTTTTCTTTCAGGTGATACCAGTCTAAAATTTCTTGCCGACTCTCTGGGTTAGCGATCGCACTATACAATTTCCAAATTCCATCGTGACCATCTCCTAAGCAGTAAAGTGTGTTTGCAAGTTTCTGGCTGTTGACCCAATCAGTCGTGTTTAGTATAAAAGTTTTTAAAATTTCTATACGATTGACATTAAGATGGAAAGCTGTGTATTGCTATAAAATTTATCCTATCTAGTTTTCAGTCTTTTTTTACGTCGAACTCAAGTAAGAGCCTCTATTTCCACTATTGTAAGGATCTCAGCCCTATGCCATTATGAATGAAGCAAATTGATTAGACTTTTGAAGTGTAGATATTTTTTATGCCTATGCTTGAATACGCTTCTCCTCCTATTTGGCTAAATGCTCACATTCAAGACCCGCGTATCAAAGTTGGAGATTACACCTATTTTGATCGGCGCATCAGTTTGGGAATATTTACCCCCACAGACCGGATTGAGATCGGAAAGTTTTGTTCCCTAGCCAGGGATGTCATCATTTTTGGTGGAGGAAACCATGTTATGACAAGAGTAACGACATTTCCTTTCAAGTGGTTATCTGCACACACTTCTTTTGAAGAAAGTCACACCGATGCAAGTTCTAAGGGGGTAACGATTATTGGTCATGATGTTTGGATTGGGTACGGGGCAACGATTTTATCAGGGGTAAAAATTGGCAACGGTGCAGTTGTGGGCGCACAAGCTGTTGTTACTTCCGATGTTCCTGCGTATGCAATTGTGGTCGGTAATCCAGCTAAGATAATTCGGTATCGCTTTGAGCCTAAGACCGTAGAACGTTTGCTAGAACTATCTTGGTGGGATTGGGAGTTAGCGAAGATTTCAGCTAATTTAGATTTGCTATATACCAACCCGGATGAATGGCTACCAGAGATCCAGTTGAAACAGCCACAAGCAGATGTATTGAAATTGATTGATCCAACCCAAATGAATAGCTACCAGAGATCCAGTTGAAACAGCCATAAGCAGATGTATTGAAATTAATTGATCTAGATTTAAGAAGAAAGAACGTGTTGAAGCTTTCAAAAAACCAACAGAGCAATACAGATATTTAGAATATGACTTGCATACTTTTGCATTACTTTACCACCTCGTTAATGCGTAAGTCCTATGCTCGATAAAAATTATTTATTTTCCAAAACTGATAGTAACCTCATTTATGAAGCCATTCAAAGATTGAGCCATATGTCTAGGCTCAATGTTCAAACTATAGGACTCCTATTTGATTTTTTATGTTTGAGAATTTTTTTAGCTATTTCAATTGCTTGACTATAACTCGGTATGGGTTTTGTAACAAAATCATATTTTAATTCTCGACTCTCTTGATTAGAATGTATGATTATTTCATGATTCTCTAATTCTGATTTCGCGATATTTTCAGATTTAGGAAAATTAAATTGAATCACACAATCATTATTTAGAATTTTTGATTATGTGTCTAATTCAATCATTTCATCATAATCAAGTCTATGAGCTAGTTCCATTACTTGTGTGGCGATTAATTTTGGCACACCGATTTTAACTGTGTCTTTATTATTCCAAGTTGCCATCACCAGAATGAATTCATCACAAATTCATTTTACCGCTTTGAATGCCTAAATATGCATCAACACATATCTTCTCATTTATCTAGACTTATTGACATCAAGTGAAATGAGCGTGTGTTGCTTAATCGCTTACTATGTCTAGTTTTCAGACTTTTTCTTATATCGAACTCAGGTAACTCAGAATTCAGAATTCAGAATGTAATCAGTGGGGGGATTTAGACCCACTACTGATTGAAGACCACCAAATCTATGATTTGGTGGGGGACTAAAAAGAGTTTATTCATCTGCGGCTTCCCACAGAATTCAATTCCCAATTCTGACTCCTGACTACTGAATTCTTTTTTGTTAAATAAGTATTTAACCGTACACGATATTACTGTTGAATTTTGACTTCTCCTACAAGAGGTTTTTGGGCTAAATTCTCTAGGTCAACATTTTGCAGTAGGTTAGCCCATTCATTATCTAGAGCGGCATTTTTTGGTTCAGTAAGGCGGAGTTTTGCTAACTCTGTCAGGGCTGAATACCAAATACCATTTTGAGTATATAGTTGAATGCGATCGCCTATTGTCGTAGCTGTTTTTAACTGCCTTTCCAAGTCAGATGTTAAAGCTATACGTTGCACCAATCCGCGTACAAATACTGGATCAAATTGTTGTTGATTACAATAAAGTTTAAAGTACCATTGGTATGTTTTATTAACTTCCAATGGTACGGCGGATGGTAAACGAAAGCTTACAATACCTGGTATCTTAGGAAGTGTAAAAAAAGTCCGGTAGATATCGTTGTTTGCTTCATCTTGCAAGACAAACTCTCCGCTAGATACATCATCATTAAGTTGATAGGGTACAAACACCCAAAAAGTGGGATTCTCTTCAACAACTGAGCCGACTTTTTTTTCAGGTATCAAAGCTGTAAGCGGTACTTCAACAGATGGGCAATTACCACGGCTTCCTGCTCCTCCTCTTTGAGAAGGTCTACCTCTGCTTGAGCCATCTTGTGGTGATTGATTACCACTGCTAGCTGGCTGCTGAGACTTTGCTATCAATATTAAAGGATAACTAGTACAGCTAAACAGTGCCAAAAGTAAAATGATAATAAATTTACTTTGAAAGAGAGAAAAGATTTTCTGTATATTTTTCAGGTTCATAATCATATACAAATTACTCTATATCCTCAAATTATTCGCATTAAATTTTCATAAATGCAAGTATTATAGCAATCCTATTTGACATATGAAAATCGTCAGTCTCAGATCCCCGACTTCTGGTGATAAGTCGGGGAGTTTTGTTTTTCACACCTAACTCATGTTTTCACACTTAACTCATGGCGGCACTACTACGACTATAAATTATTTAAGTAGCAGGATCTATCTTTCCTAGAGTAAGGTTCGATTCATATGATAGTTCCCTAGAAATACCAAGTTCTTATGCGGAACGCATCAGCAATATTTGTTGACGGTTCTTAACATGCTGATATTGATGTACCATTAAAATGCAAGATTTTTCTTGAATAGACATAATACAGTTTTTCCTACATTTTGACTTTCATATCTTGAATGGGTACAACGGAAATCAAGTTATGCATCTGTAAATTATTTTTAAAAAATTGAACTGAAGATTAAGTTTGTTTACTAACCTTTTATATTATTAATGGGGAGAAGAAGAGTTCAATTATGTAGCCACAAAACTACAACCTAAATTTCTCACAGGTGGAATCACACAAGACTTTGATAAAATTAAGCGTTTACTGGATAAGAATGATAATCGTTGTGAGGGGAAAATTAGTCGTAGCCGATAGAGCGGTAGATGCGATCGCCTTCACTTATCCTACTTGATAGCTACGACCTTGGCAGAAAATGGATCAATTTATGCAATTTTCAAATGAAAAGTGCATAAACCGATCTATGTAACACCCATTAGAAGTATAGAGGGATAATAAACAAAGTTAAACTTCTGCTCAAACAGTCAACTGTAATAGTTTGACTTGATATCAGATTGATTTGACCTTTATATACCACTTTAAGGATGAAAAAACAATATACCTAAAGAGTAATTTTGGATATTATTAAAAATCTTTTTAACTGATTTATGTAAAATGCAGTAAAAATCATGAAAAAACGTGAAGGTATCATACAACAATTTTCAACATTCCTCAGCTTGAGAAATGAGAGTAAAACTTTCAATTTTATATGGAAAGCTGATGTAGTCCTAGAACGTCATATAAGTTCTCTAGTGCAGTCAGAACCAGATGGTAAAGAAGAATATTGGGCGCGTTATTTTCTGAAAATTATCAAAGAAATATCACAGGAAGAGTTACTCAAAGTTTGCTTAGAAGTTGAGAAAAAAGAAAAATCTGATGTTTTTAGAGCATCTTCAGAAGAACTCTCAAAGTCTTCTTTAAGAGCAGAAAGACATTTATGTGTATACTTACAAGAAACTTGTCTTTGGGCAGCTAGAAAAAGCTATCAAAGATTTAAATTCATCCAGCATAAATATTCATTAGAAGAATACTTTCAAATAGCTAACTCAGCTATCTATCCTCCAGCTAAACTTCTTAAAAATTTTAATTTAACCTATGCTCAAACCAATATAGAAGGTTATGCTAAAACGGCTGTCATCCGTTTTATTAGCAATACAATTTATCAAAAAGACTTAGAAGGCAAAAGAGAAAAATTTTCTAACTACGGTCTTTTAAAAAATTTGACAAAAAAAGAGATACAAGAAGCTTTAACTATCAAAGGAATAAATCAAAATCGTGTTAACTTATACTGTCTAGCTTGGCAATGTTTAGATCAAATTTATCAACCGAACCAAAAGCAAGGAAACCGTAGTTTAGAAACACCTAGCACAGAATGTTTTCAGAAAATTGCATCATTATATAATGAACGGTGCAACCAACTAGGATTTCTAGAAGCACCAGTTTCAAAAAATAGAATTCAAGAAATATTAGAAATTTGTATCCAAGCAGCTCGTGATTACCGAACAAAGCATTTTCTACCTTTAGAAGATTACAACAACTTAACTGATAGCCAAAATACTGCCTTAGATAATCTTGTTCAAGAAGAAGAATGGCAGCAAGTAAACTCACTTGTTTCAAATTTATTTTCAGCTATCCCAGAGACTGGTCAAATAATGTTAAGACTCTGGCTAGGATTAAACTTAACTCAAACTGAGATGGCAATAGTTTTGAAAAATAAATATTCTGAACTACAAAAACAATATCAAGTAGCTCGACAATTAACAAGATATAATAAAATATTCTTAAAAGACTTTATTAATGAAGCTAAGAAAATTTATCCTGAAATTTGCTTGAATGACGACAAAGATATCGAAAGAATTAAAACATCATTAGATGAATGCTTACAATCACACTGTCAGCAATTATCCAAAAATGTTTTAAATAAAATTACTCAAAAATGGCAGGCTGAAGGTAAAAAAAGTAGTCTAAAATATACATTAAAAGAAGCTTTTATGACTCAAATAGAAATAGATATGAGTTTACCTACAGACTCTTTGGCACCAGTTGGGAAGAAACTAGCTGATTTTGTAGACGAATGGCTAAAAGACAATTTTTTTAATTGAATAACAGGAATTACTAATTATGACAATTAACTTAGATGATTTAACTATAATCTATCCCGAACATTTATGTTTAGATATATCAAACCAAGAACAAGAAATTGCATGGGAGCAAACTAGGCAAGAGCTTTACTCTAACACAGCTGCTCGCTGGAATGCGTACCTAAATCATTTATGTTTAAATACTTTTTTAACTTGGTTGCAAGAAGACTCAGACTTACAAGTAACATCCAAGTTATGCTTTAAAAAAGCTGAACTACCAAGTATCTGGGAAGTAGTAAATGGCTGTGCGTTAACTCTAGATGAGACTCGATTAGTGTTAATTCCTAGCGATAAAAGCTATCTGAGTGAGTTTCGTATTCCTCAAGAATGGATTGATATTCCCAGTTGGACAGCCCATTATTATATAGGGGTGCAGTTAGATTTAGAGGAATGTTGGCTGCGGATATGTGGTTATGCTAACTATCAACAAATCCGGGAGCAAGCTACTTATGATGTAATGGATCGAACTTATTGTTTAGATGCAGAGGATTTGATTGCAGACTTAAATGTAATGTGGGTGGCACAAGAACTTTGTCCTCACAAGGCACCAGAGGTTAAATCTTTACCAACTTTGTCAAAACCACAAGCAGAGCAATTATTAGAACAATTAAATAAGTGGACTTTTTGTTCGCCCAGACTCAACGTCCCCTTTGATATGTGGGGAGCATTGCTGGCGGTGGACGAATTTCGGCAGCATTTTTATCAGCAACGGTTGGAAAAACAAAAAAATAATTTAGTTGAAGCCAGCTATGTGGTTAGCAACTTGAGTTTATGGTTTCAAAATATCTTTAGTGCTGGTTGGCAAAATTTGGATACTTTGTTGACAACACAACAAAATACTTTAGCCGTTCAATTTAGAAGCGATTTTGACTTGAATGAGGGATATGTCAGACGAGCCAAGCTAATTGATTTAGGGATGCAACTTGGAGGTAGTGCAGTTGTTTTATTAATTGGTCTTAAAACAGAGGTCGATGGTAAAATTGGGCTACGCGTACAGTTGCATCCAGCAAATGGAGAAACTTACTTAATACCCAACCTCAAACTAACTTTGCTCTCACAAACAAAGACAATTCTTCAGGAAGTCTCTTCTAGAAGTGACGATCATTATATTCAACTCAAAAAATTTAAATCTTCCCCTGGAATTCGCTTTAGTATACAAGTTACTCTCAATGATGTCAGTATAAAGGAAGATTTTGTACTGGAAGCAGTTGATGATTAATAGCCATGACTAAATTAGTCGTGTTGAACTTAGGAAAGGGTAACTTGAAGCAGGGATTTGCTACTGTTACAGCTCAGTTGTACAACTATAGCAATCCTATACCGATACAATTTACAGGCAGCTTGCCAGCCGCACCAGAACTTATAGAACTCTATAAACGTTGGCAGTTGCTGTATTTGTTGCTGCATGAAGCTCTTTTTCCTGGTCAACGTTGGCAGAGAAATATGGCAAACGATACAGGTATTGAAATTGATACAGAAGATATAACTAATATTTCTTCTGTGGAGTTTAGTAATTTATGTAACAAGTTACAAAATAAAATTAATATTTGGCTAAAATCTGAGCTATTTCGCAATATTGACCAGAAATTACGCACGAAGTTAGATCCGCATGAAGAAATTCGAGTGATTCTGGAAACGGAAGATAACCAAGTTCGTCGGCTACCCTGGCATTTATGGGATTTTTTTGAGGATTATCAAAAGGCAGTATTTGGTCTAAGCGCTCCTGAAGTAGATGAAGTGAAACTATTACACAAATCTCTTAGAGACAAAGTGAGAATATTAGCTATTCTTGGAAATAGTGAAGGAATTGATATTCACCAAGACCGCGCAATACTTGAACAACTACTAGGAACGCAGACTGTTTTTTTGGTCGAGCCACAACGCTCGGAGTTAGATCGATGGTTGTGGGACAAGCAGGGCTGGGATATTCTTTTTTTTGCGGGACATGGTTCGAGTCAAACTGATTATGAAACAGGTGAAATTTATATAAATCAAACTGAGAGCTTAACGATTTCTCAGTTAAAAAATGGTCTGAAAGCAGCAATCGCCAGAGGTTTACAATTGGCAATTTTTAACTGCTGTGATGGACTAGGATTAATACGAGAATTGGCATTGCTGCACATTCCCCAAATGATTGTGATGCGGGAGGTAGTACCAGATCGGGTTGCTCAAGAATTTTTGAAGCACTTTCTAGAAGCTTTTGCGAATGGAGAATCTTGCCATTTGGCGATGCGGGAAGCTACAGAAAAGTTGCAGGGTTTAGAAAGCAGCTTTCCCTGTGCTAGTTGGTTGCCAGTGATTTGTCAAAATCCCACGGCTATGTCGCTGGTGTTGAACAAAGTCGGCTCTAAATCTGCTAGCTTGCACGCTCGACGTAATATTATTAGGACAATTTTCCAAGTCAGTATTGTCACCACTGCTTTGATAATGGGGATGCGCTCCTTTGGCATGTTGCAGTCGTGGGAACTGACGGCTTTTGATACAATGATGCGATCGCGACCTGATGAAGGACAAGATAAACGCATTTTAATAGTTACCGTTACTGAAGCTGATGTGCGATCGCAACCTGCTAATCAAAGAGGTGGAGCTTCACTATCAGACCGCGCCCTAGCTCAAGTTGTAGAAAAATTAGAGCAGTTCCAACCGCGAGTAATTGGCTTAGATATCTATCGGGAGAACGGCGTCAAAGCAGAATATCAGAAATTATCTCAACTAATGCAAAAGAGCGATCGCTTTTTTGCTATATGCAAAGTTAGTGAGGAAAACAAAAACAGTGGTGTTTCACCACCACCTGAAGTTCCCAAGCAAAACTTAGGTTTTAGTGACGTTATACCCGATCCCGATCGCATTGTCCGCCGTCAAATACTAGCTATGGCTCCTGCATCCCCCTGCAACACTGATAAATCTTTTAGCTTTCAATTAGCAAACCGTTATTTGCTGGCTCTTGGTATTCAGTCCAAACTTTCCGCAGAAAAAAACTGGCAGTTTGGTAATGTTGTCTTTAAAAACTTGGAGGAAAACAGCGGCGGCTATCATGGAATCGATAATTTAGGTCATCAAGTACTGCTTAATTATCGCTCTTCCCATCAAGTTGCTACACAAGTAACTCTTACAGACATTTTGAACAATAAACTCACTTCTGATTTAGTGAAGAATCGGATTGTCCTCATTGGTACAAGTGCTGAAAGTTTTCATGATTATTGGTCTACACCCTATAGTGCCAGTCAGTGGCCATACGAGCCAATGCCAGGAGTAATGCTCCAAGCACACATGGTAAGTCAGATTCTTAGTGCCGTTTTAGATAATCGTCCACTGTTGTGGATGTTACCGAAGTGGGGTGAATTCATCTGGGTATGGGCTTGGTCGTTGATTGGCAGTATAATTGTTTCGCAATTTCGATCATGGTTAAGATTGGGATTGGCAGGAGTCATAACTGTTTGCGTTTTATACGGTGTGTCCTTTGGTTTGTTACTCCAAGGAGCCTGGATACCGCTATTGCCCTCAATTTTAGTTTTGATAGCTAGTGGAGTTAGCGTCAAAATTTATACACTTATTTCGATTTATAAACGATAACTCGAGGGGATTCAGGAGCATCCGTGAGAGGTTAAAATAAAGCGCATTTTCTGAAGGGGTGACAAAAAGGCGCTAAACTACCAATAGTAATTGCGGAGCTACGTAGAATATCACCTTACGTTTTTGAAGAGTTGGTACTCACCTGCTGTCAAGAACAGGGTTGGCAAATCCAACGTAACTTTGGATACACTGGCGATGGTATGGTAGATGGTCGTGTATTGATCTTAGGAAAGCTATATGTAATCCAAGTTAAACGCTATAACAATCATATTAATGCAGAGCATATCAAAGACTTTTTATACTGTATTGAGCATGAACAAGCCAGCGGAGGCTTTTTCATGCACACTGGAAAAACTGGAAATTTATTAAAACAGTTGCTGCACGACTCTCATAAAATCATATTGGTGAGTGGGCAGAAACTAGTAAATTTTGTTTTAGATAAGCAGCTAAAGATAATAGGAATAACAATACCAGTTAAATGCTCTGCTATTGCTACATCTTGTTTTACTACTGGCTTAGAAGCTGGAGGACTGATATTTACATTTATCGCCTATTGTCCTTCTACTTTTAAAGAATTCATTAGCAATTCTAAGGCGTTTGACTTCGCTTTAGAAGAGTGGGCTAGCTCCAGTAACTCTGATTTATCTTTGGTATACAACTTCACGTTATGCCTAGCTCGGCTAATTGCCACGTAAAAACTTTCCTGCCCAATAGTGTAATATTAAACACTACACTTGGGCTTACTATCAGGCTATAGAAAGGCAAACCGCTATTAAACGGGATCTGTGATTTATGGCAGGTTCAACCGCTTACGGGCACTAAATCGAAACAAGTTATCTGGCAATATTGCTTTTAAGCGAGGCAACCATTGTGCCTCATTACCAACACGATACCGTAATCGTGGGGAACGGCTACGAGCAGCAAAAACAATTGTCTGTGCAACTTTTTTAGGATCATCACCCTGTGCAATTGCATGACTGACAGTTGAGCGAATCACATCACGTACATTGTCGTAATCAGCATAATTGAAGGTGGGTAGTAGCATGGCATGGTTGAAGTTAGTCTTAAAGTAACCAGGCTCAATTAAAGACACTTTAATATTGAACAGGTCTAGTTCCACGCTCAGTGCTTCGCTATAACCTTCGAGGGCAAACTTACTTGCACTGTAAAAACCTTGACCTGGTGCGCCAATCAATCCCGCTACTGAACTGATATTGATAATATGTCCACTCCGCTGCTGTCTCATAACTGGCAAAACGGCGTTGGTGAGGCGGACAACACCCCAAAAGTTGGTTTCAAAGATTTCCTTAGCTTGTTCTAAAGAAGTTTCTTCCAGCATACTGGCATGAATTTGTCCAGCATTATTAATTAATAAATCAATGCGATTAGTCCGTGTAAGCAACTGTTTGATACATGATTGCACTGAGTCATCAGAGGTAACATCGAGTGTCAACATTTCCACATCAACTGATGCTGGATGTGACTTGCGACTAGTACCGAAGACCCAGTAACCTACAGCAGCAAGCTTTTTAGCAGTCAACTGCCCAAATCCAGATGATGCTCCAGTAACTAGCGCGACCTTTTTGTTAGTCATCTGTTTTCCTTTTTAGAATATAAATACGATTTCATATAACTTTTTATAGCTAAAGAAAGATTTGATTTTTGTATCAATTTTGCTGTTCTGCACTAGCTTAAATGCAGAACAGCAAAATTATCCCTAGCGTAGCTTTTAAAAGATCCTCTTCAACCAAATTAAAATTTCCCATTATTCAAAAAGTGGAAAATATATTGAAATGTTATTTGCGGCTGTTCTATACTTTAGAATGGAACTGTCGAAGCCGTGTAGCAGCAGAATTGGTGTTACCCCACTACCTTTTTTAATATAGGTTGTGAGGATTGGGTGTTGGCTCAGGGAGGTTGCAAGGGAAATTCTCTCAATACTTTGTCCGAAAGCGATCGTCTCTGGGTCTTTGGGTTGATTAACTTGTGATGGCAGAAAATTAGTCAACATTAGAGCAATATAATAAGGCGTTTTGAAAGCGATAGATTATTTAACTGCAATAACAAATTACACATTAATTTCTTCTTGCTTGTCAGCTTTACTCCTGCGACTCAGTAAGCTTTTGTTGATATTCTTTGTACTCTCTGTCTTTATGCTGCCAGTATTTCTCAACTGTTACTTTAGCAGCGTTCGCGTTGTTGTATTCATCTCCACCCTGCCTTAATAATCGCTGTTTTGTTTGCTTCCGTAAGTCAGAAACAACTTTACCATTAACTTTACGCGTCTTTGACCAATCTAGAATCGCTTTAGGATAGCTACTAGCATCAATATATTTCTCCTGCTCAATTTCTGGTAAACTGTAGCTTTGTAGTTCCGGTATCCAGTAGTAAATAAAGTCTCCTTGAGGGTCTTTTTCAGCAATATTCTTTGACGGGTTATAGATGCGGAAAGTATCGCTAAGTGGATTAGTTGCACCAGCCTGCATTTGCCATTGCCAATTATCAATTGCTAAATCTCCATCTACTAAATAGTTCATGTAGTGTTTAGCCCCGTGATGCCATGAAATCCCACAATTGATGGTTAAAAAGGTGGCGCACATTGCTCGCATCCGAAAATTCATCCAGCCCATTGTTTTGAGTTGCCGCATACTGGCATCAACTAATGGAAAACCTGTCATCCCTTCAAGCCATGCCTCGAATAATTCTTGTTTTGCAGGCAGTAATGCTTCTGGTGTATACAAACTATCAAATTCTCGATAGCGGTTTTTATAAGCTATTTCTGGGTAAAAATAAAGGCGCTGTGTAAAACTATCGTGCCAGCGTAGACGGTCACGAAAAGCTTTGAGCGAGAATTCTGCTTTCGGCTGATTTTTTAATTCTTCTGCTTTTGCTTTAGTGCTTTGATAGACAGTACGGATTGAGATAGTTCCAAAAGTTAGATGAGGTGACAAATGTGATGTTGCCCCAAGCTGCGATAACATTGGACGAGAAAGTTTCCAATGGTATCCGTAATATCTTTTTTTGAGAAAGGAGTCCAGTTTAGCTTGTGCTTGTATTTCGCCCCCTGGAAAGTAAACTTTCTCGACTGCCCAAAAACTGTGATACTTCTGTTTAAGTTCTTCAAACGTTAGTTGTGGTAAATTAAAAGTCAGTTGCGGTGTGTTAATAGTTTGAGGTATTGGATGTTGGGGTTGTCTTTGATAGGTATAGTATTCGTTAAACCACTGATTGCGTTGATCTTGTGATTGTAGAAAGTTGTTTAGTCCAATGTGATAATCAAGGTTTAACTGTTTGTAAAAATCAACTATACTTTGATCCCGGCTGATACCATACTCCACCTGCACATCACGGTTAAAGAAAAGCTTGGGGCTATATCCCTGCTCGATTAACTGCTTTGTTAAGCCTTGCAAAATTTCTATAGAATTGCCTTCAAATAGGTATAATTGACTACCTAATTTTTGGAGATTAGAGTTAAGGTTTTCCAAAGACTCAAATAAGAACCGAACTCTGGCAGTTCCGACATCAGCCCAGGTATAAAACCAAGGGTCAATGATGAAGAATGGTTTTACTGCTGCATCGTTAGCAGCTGCTAGTGTAACAATAGAGTTATCAGCTAATCGTAAATCCCGACGAAACCACAGAAGGTGCATAGTTTAACTTACTCTGACTTACAATACATTTGTACCAATAATTTCTTTTGCTGTCGAAGTTGAGTATCTGAGTCTAATTTTTAGTAATTGCACTGAGTTTTGGAAATAAGTAGTTAATGTTAGAAGGCGATGAGCTGCAACAGATTTTGTCCTAAGTGTAAACACCTGTAAGTTTGAATACCTGGTTGATGAAGGGCTAGCGTTCATACTCACCTGATCTTAAAAATAAATTAATGTGAGTTCGACGGCTGTGGCTTAGGCTGCTGATACAGATAAAAGTACTGCCGACACTCACTTTTTCAAGAAATGGTAAAGACTTACTTGAGCAAAGTACCTATTTTGTCTTTAACTATTTTATACTCTGTTAGCACTGGCTTTATAGTTACTACTTTTAAGTAACTTAAACTTCACACTTTAAAATAGACTTTATATCCTGACTATTTTTTCTAAAAAATGTATCAGTTGACTTCACAATGTCTTGAATTAAAAGTCATTGATAATACTCATGTAGTAACAGATTAAGTGATTGATATTAGAGAAGTAATTGAAAAAGCGAACTTGTCTAATATTATGAATAAAAAATGGGCTGCTAAACGACTTACAATAAATCTCACATCAAGTGAGGCAGAGAAGTTGGAAAAATACTGTTCAATTACAGGTAGACCAGCAACCGATGTAATTCGGGAATTAATTCGCTCTCTGACAACTGAAGAAACACAAAACTAATTTCCGGGTTAACTAGCGATCGCTTGGCTTGGATTGGGAATCCTAAAGAAAGTTTTGAGTGATTTTTAGTACAAATGATTTTTAAACTTCCCTTGATTGGCGTTGGTGCTTTGCTTTTAGCTCAAATGTCATTACCCATATTTGCCAATAACCTTCTTACTCAGATTTTTGTATCCCGAAGAATTCACCCGACTTAAATTGCCGAGATATCAGCCAACGAAGATTTAAAGTGCTGCCACTTGACCCTCACGGATTCAACCGAGATGGAGATGGCATCGGGTGTGAGCGGTAAAAAATTATGTTTTAGGTAAATAAACATATATGAAATTTATTAAAAAATTTTTAGCATTATGTTTTCTCTTATTCGGTATTCCATTTTCTGCTGGAATGATTTGGGAAATTATGAATCCCAAAACTGCTCCCCAAGAAAAAGATAATGCTGTGGCTGCTTTAATTATTTTGACTATTCCCTCAACAGTTATGGGGGGCTGGTTGAGTTGGTCATTAGTACAGCAGAATCAAAAAGAACAAGCATTACTAATTGAATCATCACTTCATCAGATTGAATTAGTATTTTTAGAATTAATTGAAAACAACTCGGGAAAAATAACAGTATTACAACTGGCAAGAAATGCCCAAATACCAACTCAGTCGGCTAAGGAATATTTAGATGAGAAAGCTAAGGAACTCAGTGCAGATTTTGAAGTAAATGAGGATGGAAATATTTCGTATCACTTCTTTTTGTGAGACTGTTCTGATTACAGCAGGTTAAACGCAAACAAGCGCCCAGCTAACTGTTAGCACCTTGGGTAGTTTAGGAGATTTAGCTTTCAAAATCCGAAACTCAAAGGAATTAAGAATTTCGATGGCGAGGGCTGAGGGCTGGGTACGGTGTAGATAAGTTAATTGCAGCAGTTCGACAGCAATCACACGTAAAGATTCCAATTAAGGTTTTTATACCATCGGCAGCGAGTCTGTATCGTTCCACCTGACACCCCGACTTCAAAATTTTATGATATTCTTCCACACGCCAACGATATGTATACCAGCGTAAAATCGTAGAAGCTGTTTGGATATCTGCGACAATTTCCGTGGTTAATAACATCCAATCTACGGGTGTTTCATATTCTGGACATTGAAAATTCCACTTTTGGGTTAGCAAAAACTCAGTGAGCTTCTCTTAAGTACTGTTCCACTACTGAAGATTTCCGATAACGCAATGCCTTATCTAAGACTGAGAGCATAGCCTATCGACATTGCACGCTCATTTAATCGGCGGTAAGCGTAGCCATGCCGTCAGGCTTATCGCCTAGTTCAAAGGTTGCAAAATTCCAGTAACACGATTGAGTTACAGTAGTTTATAGTGTGGCTTTTGCAAAGTAATGTTTGTCGCTGTGCAATGCTCTGGAAAAATCAATGGTAAAAGATGCATCTGAACTAGAAATTACTACCGACTCATCAGCAGTGGTAGATGCCATCAATAGCTTTGTTGATCAATTATTGGGTGTTGGTAACGATGCCCAAGTCATTCTCAAAGCAGTTGAGGCAGATCCGGCTTGTGCGATGGCCAATGCTCAAGTTGCCGCCTTTTATTTATTTGCTGGTGGTTCTGTTGCCTTAACCAAGGCCAAATCTCATCTCAAAATGGCAAAATCTGACCTAAAAAGAGCGAACGCTCGCGAAAAACTTTACGTTGCGGCAATTGAAGCATGGGCAAACCGAGACATTGCTCAAGCGATCGCTCATCATGAAGCGATCGCCATTGCCTTTCCCCGCGATTTAGCCTCGGTACATCTGGCGCAATACCACTATCGAAATTTCGGTAATAGTCAAGGAATGCTACTGATTGCTGAAAAAGTTTTCGCTGCCAATCGTGACAACCCTTATATATATGGGATGCTGGCCTTTGGGCTAGAAGAGTGCCATCGTTTAGCACAAGCAGAAGAATATGGAAGAATTGCGATCGCTCTAAAACGAGATAACCGTTGGGCACACCACGCTGTTGCTCATGTATTAGAAACTCAAGGACGTTTAGAAGAGGGAATTAGCTTAATGGAGAATCTGAGCGACACTTGGGAATATAGTAGCTCGGCTTTTTATGGACATCTTTGGTGGCATACATCCTTATATTATTTGGATATTGAGAATTTTGCCAAAGTACTAGAGATATATGACAGGCGCATTTGGGGACGTGCCAAAAAAGACAATGGACGCGAACAGATTAACGCAATTGCCTTGTTGCTACGGCTAGAGTTACGCGGTGTAGATGTCGGTTCGCGGTGGCAGGAACTTGCTGCTTATCTGCAACCACGAATACACGTACAC
>NZ_CAXTNE010000121.1:0-22643 GCF_964245445.1 uncultured Nostoc sp. | reverse complement strand
ATTATATTCTAACTAAAATAGTGTTTATAAATACTTCATTTAGAAGAAGAAACTAGATAATATATATATAGACAACATTTGATAGTTAAAAACATTCGCAACTAGCTTGAAAAGCAGCAATCAAATTTTGAATAATTTGATTAGTTTACTATTAATAAAAGATTGGTTAAGCCTGGAGTGAAAAAATGTTTAGCAATACTGTAAAACATAATTCAACAATAATCAGTAAAATTGCATTATTTGTAATGCCTGGTTTTTTAGCTTTATCTACCACATTAATAAGTTGTACTTCACCTAGTAATAATACAAATAATGTAACTGACGCTAAAGCAGAGACAGCAGCAACAAAAACTATTACTTTCAAAACCAAAGTGCTGCGAATGGGTTACCAAAGCTCTGGTGATTTAGTTAGAGTGAGAAAAGTTTTAGAAAAACGTTTGGAACCCTTGGGTGTAAAAGTTGAGTGGGCGCAATTTGCCCAAGGGCCGCAACTCATGGAAGCGATGAATGTCGGTAAAATTGATGTTGGTTCAGTTGGAGAAACTCCTCCTATTTTTGCCCAAGCGGCTGGTGCCAGGATCGTCTATCTTGCTGGTAGAAGAATTACTGCTACTTCAGGTAAAGGGAGTGCGATCGCAGTTCCTAAAGGTTCTCCAATTAAGACTTTAGCTGATATAAAAGGTCAAGAAGTCGTCTTTCAAAAAGGTTCTGCTTCTCACTATTTTATCATCCAAGCCCTAAAAGAAGTGGGTTTAAAATATAGTGATATTAAAGTTTTGAGTATGCCCAATGTCGAAGCCCGTGGTGCATTTATTCAGGGTACTATTCCAGTTTGGGTAACTGGTGATCCTCATCTAGCTTTGGTAGAAAAACTCCACGGTGCACGTGTACTGCGAGATGCCACAAATATTGGAACCCCAGGTGGATATTATGTGGGAACACGCGAGTTTGCTAAGGCAAATCCTGAATTACTTCGGATTATCTTGGAAGAAATTGATAAAAACGGTCAATGGGCAGAAGCAAATCGTAAAGAGGTAGCTAAACTCATAGCACCGGTACTTAAAATTGATCTACCCATTCAAGAAATAATTTCTGGACGCGCTAATTATCGAATAAAAGGAATTACTCCAGAGTTGATGAAAGCTCAACAAAATGTTGCAGATTTATTTTATAACGAAAAAATATTACCCAAAAAGATTGATGTTCAAGAAGCATTGCTCACGCCTCAAGAATATGCAGCTATTACTCCACCAACACTGATAAGTGAAAAGTAGAGAATAACCAAATATGAAGTTTGTTTTTTTAAACAAACTAGAATACCAATTTCCTAAATGCAAAAGGATATTTGCTGAATTAGCATAATCTCAATTTTTAACCATAAATTGGTGTTCTAGGAGGTTTAAATAGCAACTTCCTATTATCTTACTTGCTGAAAGAAAGTAAGACTGACAACGTAAAAGCTAAAACTTACAAGGAAAATCACAACTCATGATCAAGCCATTTCAACCACAACGCCGTACAGTTTTAAAGCGTATTGTCCAATATTCAGTACTCGGACTGTTTACTTTATCATCTTCCTTGGTGGGTAGCCTTGTGCAAAGCACCCAAGCGCAGACAGCCAAAGTAATTAACTTGGCGTATCAAGCTTCTGGTGATATTGTCAAGTCCAAAAAAGCTGTTGAGGAACCTTTTAAAAAATTGGGTGTAACCGTGAATTGGGTTGGGCCATACGCAGCAGGGCCGCAATTGATAAAAGCGCTGAATGAAGGTAAAGTGGATATCGGTACTGTCGGAGAGACACCTCCAATATTTGACCAAGCCGCACGCCCAGGCATCATCCCTGATGTTGTCTATCTTACTGGACGCACGCCCACCGATGGTACAAACCAAGGTATTGTGGTGAAAGCTAATTCTTCCATTAAGAAAGTAGCGGATCTTAAAGGTAAGAAAATTGCTTTTCAGGTAGGGTCGAATGCACAGTATTTACTAGCAAAAGCGTTGCAAGAGGTAGGGTTAAAAATTAGCGATATTCAAATCGTTGCTTTGACTCCAGCTGAAGCCCGCGATGCCTTTATTCAAGACAAGGCTGATGCCTGGGTGGGTGGCGATCCCCTTTTAGCTGCTGTGGAAAAGACTACCCCGATTCGGAATCTGAGAAATGCAAAAGGAATTAACACTCTCAACGGGTTTTATATTGGCAGGCGTGCATTTGTCACCCAAAATCCGCAATTGGTGCGAGTGTTTTTAGAGGAAGCAGAGAAGGTAGGAGAAGCGGCTGAAAAAAACCCAAGCGATTATGCCAAAATTTTAGCTGATGAACAGAAATTAGATCCAGCAGTTGCACTAAAGGTGGCAAGCCGTCGTACTTATAAATTGAGAAAAATTACACCTGCGATCATTGCCGAACAGCAGGGCGTTGCTGATTTCTATTTTGCAGAAAAAGTCATCTCGCGTAAGATTGATATCAAACAAGGGATTCTTTCTGATCTACAATATAAAGCTATCATACCTGATAATATCAAGTAACGATAAGCACCTAAAGGCAGGTTTATTCAGCTATTAACTTAGGTGGCTGTATTGGTTTGGCAAGATGCTTGCGAAATCATGCTGAAAGCATCTATTACACTATAGCAGAAGTTTGCTTACCTTTAACAACGGGCTTAACAAGTTAGTTGAGCAACTTGTTAAGCCTATTGTCTGGTTAATTGAGATGGATGATAAATAAATTAGCGAAAATCGAGGAAGGAAGGAAAGAACAGGCGATCGCTAACCTCCTTACATATGTGATTTAGGACTGACGATTTTTTGTAACTAAAATATTCCAGTAATGAAAATACCATTTATTCCACAACGCCGCACAGTTTTAAAACGCATTATCCAATTTTCTGTCTTAGGATTGTTTACTCTATCAACTCCCTTAATAGGTAGCTTAGTAAATAACGCTCAAGCACAAAAAAAAGCTGGTTTTACTGCTAAAGTCATCAACTTGGCATATCAAACTTCTGGAGATATTGTCAAAGTCAAAAAAGTTGTTGAGCCACGTTTCAAAGCATTAGGTGTGACTGTAAATTGGGTTGGGCCATTCCCAGCCGGGCCGCAACTAATAGAAGCAATGAATGCAGGTAAAGTGGATATCGGCAATGTGGGAGAGACACCGCCAATATTTTCCCAAGCCGCAGGTATCACAGAAGTTATCTATATTGCTGGACGCACACCCAGCAAAGGTGCAAACCAAGGTATTGTAATCAGAGCTAATTCTCCAATTAAGAAGATAGCGGATCTTAAAGGTAAGAAAATTGCTTTTCAGAGGGGATCGAATGCACACTATTTATTAGCAAAAGCCTTGCAAGAGGTGGGGTTAAAAATTAAGGATGTTCAAATTGTTGGTTTGACTCCATCTGAAGCCCGTGACGCTTTTATTCAAGACAAAGTTGAAGTTTGGGTAGCTAGTGACCCTTTTTTGGCTCTTGTGGAAAAAACCATCCCAATTCGTAATCTGAGAAATGCAGCAAGAATTAACACTCTCGGCGGCTTTTATCTTGGTAGGCGTCAATTTGTCACCCAAAATCCCGAATTGGTGCGAGTATTTTTAGAGGAAGCAGACAAAATAGGAGAATGGGCTGAAAAAAACCCGACTGAAGTTGCCAAAGCTTTTGCTCCCGAACTGAAATTAGATGTATCAGTTTTAGAAAAGGTGGCACGCCGACGTACTTTTAGGTTGAGAAAACTAACACCTGCCATTATTGCCGAACAACAGCGCGTTGCTGACTTTTATTTCCAAGAAAAAATCATTCCCCGTAAAATAGATATTAAAGATGCGACCCTTCCAACTCAACTTGATGTAGCTATTACGCCTGTTCGTCTCAAGTAACGATAAGCCCGTAGAGACAGGTTTATTCAGCTATTAAGTTGGCGATCGCATCTACTAATTCGGCTGGCTCTACTGGTTTGGCAAGATGCTTGTGAAATCCGGCTGCAAGTACTTGCTTGGCGTTCATTTCTCCAGCATAGGCGGTGAGTGCGATCGCTCGAATTTGCCCTCCTTGTTCTGCTGGTAGTGTTCTCAACTGTCGCATGAACATACATCCATCCACTTCTGGCATCCCAATGTCGCTTAAAAGTATATCTGGCAAGGATCGACTTAAAGCGGCTAGTGCCTCATTTGCTGATGTCACTGCTGTCACATTTGCCCCATACTGCTCTAGTAAGAAGGCAATAAATTCTCGCGTATCTGCATCATCATCCACTACTAAAATATTGACACCATTTAAATTTGAAGATGTCTCTGAGTCATTATTTTCCTGTTTAATCTCTAATTGATTTTGGATCAGAGGGAGTCTCACGGTAAAAGTTGCCCCCATATCTTCTCCCTCGCTTTCTACCTGCACTGTCCCGCCATGCAGTTCGACTAAGTGACGAACGATCGCTAACCCTAATCCCAGTCCACCAAACTTTCTGGTTGTGCTGCTGTTCTCTTGGCGAAAATATTCAAACACGTAAGGCAGAAACTTAGGATCGATGCCTTTGCCAGTGTCGCTGACGATAATTTGAGCATAAAGCGGGGAGTGGTTTGGTATTTCTTTACCCCCTACTTGTTCGAGTCGAATATCAACCCGTCCCCCCGCAGGTGTAAACTTAACTGCATTTGAGAGCAGGTTCCAAACAATTTGTTGCAATCGGCCAGAATCACCTAAAACTTGCCCCAAATGTGGTTCCAGGCTGATGTGCATCTCAATTGACTTAGCTTCTGCTGATAAGCGCACTGTTTCCATTGCTGCCGAAATCACAGATGTCAAATCAACTGGGTAGATATTTAAGCTAAGTTTACCTTGTAAAATTCGGGAGATATCCAGTAAGTCTTCAATCAGTTGAGCTTGTAACCTAGCATTTCGCTCAATAGTCTTCAGCGCTTGAGGAATTGTCTTTTCATCAAGTTTTTTGGTTTGGAGTAGCTTAGACCATCCTAAAATTGGGTTGAGTGGCGATCGCAATTCATGAGAAAGAACTGCTAGAAACTCGTCTTTAATTCGGTTAGCGTTTTCTGCTGCTTCCCGTGCCGTTTGCTCTGCCTCGTATAGGCGGGCCCGTTCCATCGCTTGAGCGCACTGCTGTGCTAGTGCCAGGATGAAGGGTTGATCATCCTGATTAAACTCCTGAATTTCGGCAAAAGCTAGAGACATTCCACCTATGGCTCGTCCCTCGATGATCAATGGAATTGAAATCCAAGCTTCGTAATTATACCGTGCATACTCCTGAGCTAGATGTGAGTAACGAGCAACCCTTGTTGTTGTTGGCTCCTGCCAGATAGGCTGTTTGGTTCGTACTGCTTCTGCCAGTGGTGCGGATGTATGAATAGAGAATCGACGCCATGAATCCATTGCTTCTTGTTCATAACCTACTGCACGGACAATTTCTAGTTCAGTGCCGCTATTAGTCACTAGTGCTACTAAAGCAGAACTAGCTCCCAAAGCTGCCATACCTTGCTCTACAATTACTTCAGCAACCTGTGCCGGAGTCAGAGATTCAGAAAGTGCGGCGGTAATGGCTTGCAGACGCGCAGTGCGAGATGCTGCCCGTAAAGCCGCCTGTTGAGATTGCTGTGTTTCTGTATAAAGTCGAGCATTATCAACCGCTACGGCAGCACGGCGAGCCAACTCCTCAGCTAACATTAGGCTTTTGGTAGGGTAGCGACTACCTGAAGAAGAAACCAAAGTCATAGCTCCTAGCACCCGTCCTCGAACTATGAGCGGTACACTAATGCCAGATGTAGGATTTAGTTCTTGCAAAATTTTTAGATGACTGGTATTAAGGCTTATCTCTTGTATCTGTTCATCAGAAATAAAATGAGTAATTTGTGATTTGCCTGTCTCTATTACCTCAGCAATACCTTTTTTTAGTGTCAAATCAGGTGGATAATTTTGTAACTGTTCTACCAATTCTTGTTTTTTTGGATCGGCATGGGCTGCTGTAACCCGGCGGACTAATTGATTGTCACAAATAATATCAACTAAGCACCAATCAGCTATTTCAGGCACTACCAAACGCGCTAAACTGGCTAAGGTTGTTTCGTAGTCTAATGATACAGCCAAAATCTCACTAGCTTCAGCTAGAAAACGCTGCTCCTCCTCTATCTGTTTGCGCTCTGTAATATCCCGCGAAGACGCTTGCATCTCTAAAATTTCTTTAGTTTGGCGATCGCGGATAGCTCGAATAGTTGCTTCCAACCAAATATAATGTCCGTCTTTATGACGAGCACGGTGAGTAGTAGTATAAATATCTGGTAAATTGGCATTGACTGGATAATTCCTGGCAATCTCTGCCAAATCGTCAGGGTGAATTAACTCCTGGCTGTGATTACCTACTAGTTCCTCTGGTTGATACCCCAATACTGTGTAGCAAGCTGGTGAAATGTACAGAAGAATTCCATCTACTGTATGGCGTGAAATAATATCAGTTGAATTCTCAGCCATCAGCCGAAAACACGCCTCACTCTCGCGCAGTTTTGCCTCTGCCTGCTTGCGTACATTAATGTTACGGAAATAAACTGATAAGCCTGTAGATGAAGGATAGGCGCGAACCGCAAACCATGCATCAAAGGGTGGGTAATAATCTTCAAGCTCAAGCGGCATTCCTAGAGCAACTGCCCTTTGATAAAGCTGACCAAAGCTAGTATTAGCCAGTTCTGGAAACTCTAACCACAAATTTTTTCCGAGCAAATCCTCGCAGGAACGCCCTAAAGTTTTGCTTCCCTGATGATTGAGGTAGGTGAAGCGCCACTCACTGTCAAAGGCAAGAAAGCCATCAGTGATACTTTCTAAAATTTTGGTAACTTGCTCTTTGGCAGCTTCAGCCTCAACACGAGCCGCTTGCTCTCGCTCAAATAGTTGTTCACGCTCGACTTCTGCTTGCTTACGATCAGTAATTTCTTGACAGATCGCGCCCACCCAGGTGATATCACCTGGTAGTTTAATCGGATAGTAATTCACCGACCAGTGTCGCAGCTTTCCAGGCGCGGCGGGTGTCTCTCCACTGGCTTCTTGGGCAATAGATTCTCCCGTCTCCATCACATGGTGGAAAGCTTCCATGACCGCAGAATCTACCCCTGGTAGCACTTGGGCGACGGTCTTACCGATATGCACCTCTTGGGGAAGACCGTTAATTTCAGCTAAAGCGTCATTCAATCGAACATATCTTAATTTCTCATCCCATAAACCAATACCTATAGGTGCGTTATTGAAGAGGGTATCAAGTAGAACGTTAGCTTCAACCAAGCGAGTCTGTTCTGTTTTTAATAGCGCCAGTAATTGCTCACGTTCTGCCTCAGCTTGCTTGCGCTCACTGATATCTACGCACATTCCTACCCATTCCTCGATTTCGCCTGTTTCATCAAGTATAGGCACACCGCGTATCTTCATGTAACGGTATTCGCCGTCATGCCGCAGAACACGATACTCGGCAACTGCAACGCTGCGTCCAAAAAAAGCCTGTCTCCAAATAGCAGTTACAGATGTACGGTCATCTGGGTGCAGTGCGTCAACCCAACCCCATCCTTTATGGGAGCAACGCGAAAAAGTGAGATCGGTGTTTAATTCTCAGTTACATAGCTAGATTCTCAATAAAAACAGGGATTTCGCTGCGATCGCACTATTAAACAGGTCATTTATACCCCTAATTTTTAGCACCTCACAAAATCGCGTTGCTCCCATCCTTTATATTGTTCGGGACTTTGCCCAGTGAACGCCTCCCAAGTCGGAATCTCCTCAACAACGTTGCCCCAAGGCCCCGCGCTCCAGACGATGGATGCGCTTGCTTCTGCCAGTGAGCGGTAGCGTGCTTCACTATGGCGCAGATTTTCTTTTACTTGCTCCTGTTCGCCCAAATATTGCCGCAAATCTGTAACCTCTTGAGCTTTTAGATGATCAATTAAATCTTTAACAAGGGGAAAATTTTCTTTCTCAATCGAGATACCTGAGGTTTCAAAAATCCGGCGACGTGTCCATCCGTTTTTCCATTGGTTTATACTGTGGAACGAAACCCCTAATATCGTTGCCAGTTTTACCTGTGGAAGTTTGAGGTACTGCCGAGTCTAACGAACTAACTATGCAATCCCTAGCTGTTCGATTGCAGGCATAAGCTAAATATATTTTTATTTTTATAGTAGATATTGGAATATAGCAGATGCTATAACTCTCACTACATCTATCTAGAGTTATAGAGGTTGTAAGTTGGTGATTATGTTCTACATAAACTATTAGGCAACCTATTTAAGCTAGTAATAGAGTTGTTTCAATCTAGGGAATGAAAACATGAGGGTTTGGCTTGCCTGCTTTTTAGTGCTGTTTGCTTTGGCGGAACTGTTTGACTGGTTAAAAAAATTTAATTTGCCATTACCTATCTATATTTTGGGTGGCGCTTTTTTAGCTGTTGCTTCTAACTATGATAAGATATTTGACTCCTATTTTGATGATTCAAGCATTGAAGCATCACTCGAACAATCAGAGTTAGATTCACTAACCCCATCTACTAATCCTATTTCTTTCCCAATTGCCAGTCCTGTTGAAGATGCTCAAACATCTCAAACGGATGATTAGCTGCATAGGGTAATCGCTTATCTAGTCTCTAAGCAGCAAGTAAACTGCTACATTAATAGAGAAGCTCAGGTTGATTAGCTTTTAACCTAGAGTCAGAAAACTAACTTCTGCGCCTGCAACATCTACCCAATTCAGGCTACCGCCGCAACGCCGTGATTAGTAGACTATTAGAAAAATTCCGTGTGCCTTTTGTCAAAGTTCAGGATTCCCGTGAAACTTCTAAGAGCAAAAGCTGGTTGCAAATGATTTTAGTTACCAGTGTAGGAGTTACCGCCTTGATCTGGGGAGTTCGTGAACTTAAAGGGTTGCAGCCTTGGGAATTGAGAGTTTATGACCAGATGTTGCGATCGCGTCCACCAGAAGCACCTGAACGGCGGATTTTGCTAGTAAAAATCACTGACGAGGATCTTAAACAAGATAAAGGGACTATATCAGATCGTAGAATCAATCAGCTGTTAAAGAAAATAGAGTCTTATCAACCGCGAATTGTTGGTTTATATCTTTTCCAACCAGAAAACAACTATTTGGCGGCTAATTTGCAAAATCAAGATAACATCGTCAGCACCTGTTTGTTCAACACCTTGGGTAAAGATGAAATCCCACCACCGCCAAATTTTCCTATAGATAATGTTGGGTTTAGCAATGTGGTTGCTGACACTGAAAACGACCAAATTCTCCGCCGCAGTTTGTTATTTGTGTACTCTCCAGACAAAAAATGTACAACATCATTTGCATTTGGTGCGCTCATAGCAATTAATTATCTGGAAAAACAAGGCATTGAATACCAGTTCACAAATAAAGGAGATTTTCAGTTAGGTAAAATTCTCTTTCCGCGTTTACAAGCTAATTCCGGTAGTTACGAACATCTGGATACAGATGGCTATCAAATATTATTAAATTATCGTCATCCCAACAGCATCGCCGATCAAGTAACCCTCACACAAATCCTCAGTGGTCAAGTCAACCCCAATTTAGTCAAAGATCGGCTTGTAATTATTGGCACTACAGCAGCTAATTTCCCTCAGAGTAGCTTTTATACACCATACAGCGCTTTGCCAGATCAGCCAGCCAGAATGCTTCCTCTATTTATTCATGCACAGATAGCAAGTCAACTCATCAGTACAGTGTTGAATGGGCGACCTCTAATTTGGTATTGGCCCGACTGGGCGGAACTTATTTGGGTGTGGGGCTGGTCGCTTTTAGGTGGAATTATAGCATGGCGGTGGCAAAATCCGTTGCTGTTGCTAGTGGTGGGAGGCACAACTCTACTTGGCTTAGTAGGAATCTGCGTTGCTTTGTTTTTACAAGGCGGATGGATACCATTAGTTCCCTCTGGCCTCGCTTTGGCGACTAGTAGTATCTTTGTAATTGCTTATACTAGCTACCAAAATCAGCGACAAACTCAGGTAATTATTCTGCAAGTTGAAAAACAACAAGAAGCGATCGCTCAATTAAATGTACTCTTAGAAGATAAAACCGCACTTCCCGACTCCTATCTTGACTTTCCTCCCCCAGTTGATTCACCAGAAATAAAATCAGGTGATTTGCTTTTGGGTGGACGCTACAAAATCTCTCAAGTTCTTGGTGCAGGTGGATTTGGTCGCACTTATTTAGCACAGGATACTCAACGCCCAGGTAATCCGATTTGCGTAGTTAAAAAGTTAATGCCAGCCCGTCAAGATACACGATTTTTGCAAATTGCTCGTAGGTTGTTTAATAGTGAAGCTGAAATATTAGAATCTTTGGGTAAACATTATCAGATTCCCGAACTGCTTGCTTATTTTGAAGATGACCAAGAATTTTATTTGATTCAACAATATATCGAGGGACATACCCTAAGTGAAGAATTACCACCTGTGCAGAATGTGCAGAACGAATCATTTGTGAACGAGATGCTTAAACAAGTTTTAGAAGTTCTAGAATTTGTTCACCAGCATCGAGTGATTCATCGTGATATCAAACCGACTAATATTATTAGATGCGCTCAAGATAATCGCTTGGTATTGATTGACTTTGGTGCTGTCAAATTGATGCAACCGCCAAGTAGCGAACAAACAGAATTAGCCACAGTAGCCATCGGGACGCGGGGTTATGCACCTCCAGAACAATTTGCCGGTCATCCGCGCTTATGCAGTGACATTTACGCTTTAGGAATGATTGCCATTCAAGCCATAACTGGGATACCACCCCAAGACCTCCACCCAGATCCAGAAACGGGTAATATTATGTGGCGGCAAACGGTGCAAGTAAGTGAAGAATTAGCGATGATTTTAGATAAAATGGTTTGCTATCATTTTAGCGATCGCTATCAATCAGCCGCCGCAGTTTTACAAGATTTGAAACGTATTAAGTAGGTAGGTATAATCAAATATAAGATAAAACCTCACCTTCAATCCCTCTCCTTAGTAATGAGAGGGAAGCCGGAGGCAGGGTGAGGTTTTATATTTAATTTAACCCACTTACTTAGTTATTAATGCTATTCATCTTTAGCCCATATTGACCTTGTTTTTCTATAATTTGAGTCAAGATTTTGTGGCAATGACAGTCACTTTCACATTGATGTAATATGTCTTGTGGAGCAATTGAACTAGAACCTAAAGCCAGACATATTTTTCCAGTACAAGTAAGCTTAAAATAGTCTCTTAAATTGCTTTGGGGGGGCAATTCGTTAATTTGATAATTTGTTAAAGGTTCAATAAAGCCTAATACTCGTAAATGTCTCAATCTTTGCTCACACGCTTGTTCTTTTTTATACGGAAACTGTCTTTGCTCTTTTTCAGCATTAAATAAATTTTCCAGAGTTGTTCGCTCTCCATCGTCTAGCAAGTAGTCAAAAAACTTTCTTTGGTTTTCATCATCTTCTATCAAAGTTCCTAGTAAAGCTAAAGCTTTTGACTCTTTTTGATTAGCCTCTATATTAGCTTTAATTTTACTATGTACTAGGTTCAATTCTACTCCATTGCTACCAAATTGTAATTTTTCTATTCTTTCAAGAACTGAAGAATTTAACAATAATACAATTGTTAAAAGTCCTACTTCTGTTGTATCTAATCTATGGTTTTTATCAAGTCCTTTAGCTGGAATAATAAATAAGTAACCTAAAACCAAAATACTTATTATCCTGAAGCCAATGTTGACGAAATTGCTGACTTTAGGCTGAAAAGAATTTTTAATGGTTTCAATTATTTTCTGACTCATACTACATTCTTCTATGAATATAATTGACTTTTATTTGAGAGTAAGTAATTGCTTTGCTCACAAGTAGGTTTCAAAAATTAAATAGCTAGTTACATCGAAAAATGACAAAGCTTATTACTCTGTTATTATCTCTGGAATAATTGAAGATATTTAGCTCAACTTATTGCAGAACTGATAACACTTTACTTTTCACGGTATCTGGAAAACCTTTCTCTAAGTCTTTCTCTTTTTAGAAAAGAGACTTGGAATTTTCCCCCTAAGAGCATCAGGAAGAGAGTTTGGTTTTTCGTGGGTTTCTCCACATGACTTAAACCACAATGAGCAAAAAACTAACACTTTATGTCTACATCCTGAGCCTATAGTTTTTCGGATATCTTCCCAAATTTCTGATTAACACCTATGACAATACTCCTCGGTTAAGAATATTCGTAGGTTCGGTTGAGCATCAGCGTTACCCATCGAATAGCAAAATACCATTTTTTCCCATAACAGCCTTCTTGTGGAGCGTTGTTGCCGGAGTGCGAACCAGTATAATAGCCTGGATGTTCTTAAAAAAATTCGCAGGTAATCACTCTTGCCTTAACGTCCTTTGCACGGCAGTTGCTTCTTCCAAGGGAAACCTGCCCAACGCACTGCCTCGTCCTTTGCGGTTCGATACCCTAACCATGTCCACTCAACCCACAATCCAAAGCATATACACCGATGGTGCTTGCACCGGAAACCCTGGCCCTGGCGGTTGGGGAGTTGTCGTCTATTTTAGCGATGGCTCAATCCACGAAATAGGCGATGCATCCCCTCATACCACTAACAATAAGATGGAAATGCAAGCTGCGATCGCAGCCCTCCAATTTTTGCAAACATCTCAACAAACCCAACCTATCATCCTTCATACCGATAGCGAATACCTAATTAACTGCGTTACCAAGTGGGTGAAAGGCTGGAAAAAGAAAGGCTGGAAAAAGTCAGATGGTAAACCCGTCCAAAATCAAGAGCTTTTGGAAACTCTTGATGAGCTCAATACCCAACAGGTAAAATGGCAACATGTTAGGGGACATTCTGGTAACATAGGTAACGAACGTTGTGATGCGATCGCTCGTACATACGCCAGTGGTAAAATTCCTTCGCTACAACAATTAACACCTACAAATTTTTATAAATCTTTACCTTCCACAAATGACTTAAATGTAGCAAAAGTAGCTGATTATGAAAAAAACTCTCGAATAATTAACCAAAGTCCGCAAGAAATCAGTACTTCTGCACCAGAAATAACCGTTATGGAACCATCTACTGGGCCAACTGCGGCCGCAATCGATGAAAAACCGCCAGAAATGAGGGTTTCGCAACTCCGCAGTTTGGTCGAAACTCTGCGTATCGCCGACGAAATTTCAGAAAAAGGCTACTTAATCACCAGTTCTGAGTTAGCAGACTTGATGGATGTCCACGCCAGCGCTGTTACCAGTCGGGGAGATCAATGGCGCTGGCGAAACTGGATAGTGTCACGGGTACGCCGTGAAGGAAATCAAATTCTTTGGGAACTGGAACGGGGGGATCAACTAGGAGGTGAAGAGGAGTAGGGAGTTAGGAGTTTAGAGTTAGGAGTGAGGAGTTGAAAATTCATAACTCATAACTCATAACTCACCACTATATTTCCGTCCCCGCCACTCGCGTGGCTTGCGGAACGCAGATAAGAAGATTCGTAGCACAGCTAGGGGATCAGCAAAAGGGGAAAGCCAGAATAACCAGCCGCCTTTTGCGCTTTTGCGATCGTAGGAAGGTGCGATCGCAATTAGCATAGCAAAGCGAATTACCACCAAGAATAAATTCAGTCCTAGCAGAAGAAGTGGGGGAGTGGGTAGAAACGCGATTAATCCCGTTTGTAGCGAGTACGAGAGTGGGAGAGAAATCAACAAAAAAGTAAGGACTATTAAAAGAGGTAGACCTTGAACAGATGTGAGTAGCCATAAATCTCCCCATAACTGCGAACGAGAAGTTGCATCTTTGAGATCGAGACTCCGCCCCCATTCCTTCCACGTCTCCATCGCCCCTTCATACATCCGTACTTTTAGCACCTTTGCGCCATCTAAAAAGCCCACCTTATACCCTTGAACAGCAATATTTCGCGCCAAAGTGACATCATCACAAAAAGAACCACTCGCACTGCTATAGCCACCCACAGCAGCTAAAACGGAGCGGCGACACAAAAAACATTGCCCATTTGCCATCACCCGTTCTGGCTGCTCTGTATTGATACCAGCAGGGTCAAATCGGTAAAGCAAAGTCATCAACAAAGCTGGTTGTAGCCAGCACTCTCCTGGATATTTAAGAATAAACTGGGGTGAAAGGGAAACGAGATCATAGCCCTGTGCTTCGGCCGTTTTCACCAAGCCAGCAACCAAACCAGGATGGGGTTGAATATCAGCATCCAGCCCCAAAAACCACTGACTACCCTCAGAGCTAAATAGAAAACCGTTATGCAACGCCCAAGGACGCCCCACCCAACCAGAGGGTAAGGGGTCATCTGTCATCACGCGAAAGCGAGGATCTTTCTGCTGTGTCGCTTTTACCAAGTCGGGTGTACCATCAACAGACTTGCTGTCTACAACAATAATTTCCCGAACTTCGTAGCTTTGCTGGCTTAAACCAGCTAACAACGGGCTAATACGAAGCGCCTCGTTCAGCGTGGGAACGACGACGCTAACTTTACCCAAAAGCTCCAGTGTCGGCTGTTGCGGTTTTATTGGAGGAAGCCGTCTTGGCCCCTTTAGCAGGCGCGAAAATAGAATCGCCGTTGCTGGTACTTGGATAATTAGCAATAAAAGACAGATGGCGCTTTCTACCATCAAAGCGTTGTCATTAGTCATTAGTCATTAGTCATTGGGCATTCGGCATTGGGCATTCGGCATAGGAGGCAGTTCTTTCTGGAGGCAGAAGGCAGAAGTTCTTTAATTTTGAATTTTGAATTTTGAATTTTGAATTGATTTCTTCCCCTGCCTCCCCACTCCCCAATCTATAGGCTTATTTCAAGGCAACTTTAACGCTTCTTGCCACCGAGACTTCCTTGCTTGCTGGTTCAACAGCAACTGGAGTAGGAGTGGTTGAACTGCTTAACCACAGCGCCACAGCAGGAGCCACACCAAGGAATAAACCGAGCAACACTGGGATGGAGAACCCAGCGGCCAAGCTTAGTCCGGCGGCGAAGGCAAAGTTAGTTAAATAAACGACTAAGGGTAGATTAAGTTGCGATCGCTCTAATTTAATCGAAGCGTTTCTCCACAACAATCCTGCCACACTCATAAACAGGGCACTAGTACCAAACCAACCTGCATAGTTCTGGTAAGGTGTGCCAAAGAAAGCTCCTGGGTGTTCCCAATACCAAAAAGGTAGAGAAGTTTGACTCATCGCTGGCTCAAGGGCAAAATCCCAGCAAGTGAAGAGTAAAGCACCAACGGCTATAGCCGCAATATGGCGTCCCCAACTGGGTTTTTGTGCCACTTTCAAACCAGTTCTCGCAATTAAATAAGACGACAGCCCAACATAGAACCAAGATAAAGGAATTGTGAAAGGAACTAGCCCCGCAATCTTATAACCCAAGCCACTCAAGTAGCTATAATCACCAAATGGAAAACCTGTGCTGGTTCCCAGTAGTTCACTTCCCAAAGAGATAAACATAGCTGGCAGCATAAATGCTAGCCAAGTTCCCAATCCCAGCGTCCGGTAGGCATAAATAGAGACAGCTATTGTCCCCAAGATGATATCAACTACACCGCCACCTGCCATACTTAACTGGATGGCAGTTTCTCCAACCTGCGATAAATTTAAAATTATTTCGGCATTAGGTACGACCAGTAGCATCCCTACCAGTCCAAAGGCTTTTGACACGATATGACCAATCAGGCATACGCGTTCAGCAATAACAAGTTGTCTCATGATAATTCCTTAACAAGATGTGACACGCGGCTACTCGGCTGCTAACAGTTTACAAATCTTTAACAACATATTTAACTACTTTGTGCCGCAATTCTCTACAAACTTGTTTGGCTTTCTTGGGAAGAGCATAACAGCCTATTGATTGAAGCTATAAAAAATATTATATAGATTTACTAGTCTAAGCTATATAGTCAAAATCTACATAATTTCATCTGCAAAAACTCCTGGTTTCTTGTCCCACTGATACACGTATGATGAACAACTCCTTCCATATAGGTATTTCGTTGAGGCAGGACAAGCATCAGAGATTAAGAAAGCCCTACAGTAAGTGTGAAGATTAATACATTTATCCCTAAAAATCACGGCAGGGGCTGCTAAGTATACCGTAATCTAGAGGTTGTTGATAAACAGCTTCTAACTTAATGACTAACAGACGCCAATTTTTAAAAGGGGTGGCAGGGCTTTCTGGCTTATCTTTAGCTGGTTGTGGCTGGAGGCTAGCTGAAGTACGTGCTAATTCTAATACTTCGGGTCAACGTGACCAACTTTATATCTTTACCTGGACGCAATATACTGATAACCAATTATTGAAAACCTTTAGCACCCAAACCGGTATGAAAGTGCTAGCAGATGTGTATGATTCCAATGATGTCATGCTGGCTAAATTGCAAGCTGGAGGCGGTGGGACTTACAGCATCATCTACCCATCTGATTATATGGTGCAGAAGATGGTAAACAAAGGTTTATTAACAGAAATAGATCATGATCGCTTAATCGGTTTAGAGAATTTATTCCCCCGGTTTCAGAATCCTAGCTATGACCCCAATAACCGATATAGCATTCCTTTTAACTGGGGGACAACAGGTTTACTTTATAATTCTGAAAAAATCAAAGATGCACCACAAGACTGGGATTACCTTTGGCAAAACCAAAAGCAACTTAATCAGCAGATGACCTTGCTCAATGATGTTAGAGAAGTGATGGGGGCAACGTTACGGATGCTAGGTTACTCTTACAATTCAAAAAATGAACAAGAAATCAAACAAGCTTATGAAAAGTTGAAAGTGCTAAAACCTGCGATCGCACGTTTTGACACAGACGCTTGGCAAAATCAAATTTTAGCAGGAGATTTACTATTAGCAATGTGCTATTCAGCAGATGCGGTAAGAATCTCTCAAGAAAACCCTAAACTCAAATATGTAATTCCTCGCAGTGGTTCTTCTTTATGGACAGACACTATTGTAATTCCTAAAACAGCCCCCAATTTAGCTGGAGCCTATGCTTGGATTAACATGATTTTGCAACCAGAATTAGCAGCCCAAATCAGTCAACGTCTGAATATTTCTACGCCTAATAGTGCTGGATTTGAGCAATTGCCAAAAACAATCCAAAATAATCCTAATTTATTTCCTTCAGAGGCACTTTTAGCAAATTGTGAACGTGTTACTCCTGTAGGAGAATTTGAAGAGGTTTACGATCGCTATTGGACACAACTAACTAGTGGCTAAAATAGTTAAAAGACGCGATTAATCGCGTCTGTACAGGAATTAGGAGTTATAAGTAGTGAATTTTAAAAAAAGTGATATTTCCAAAATAGAAGAATTGCATCGCCCACTAGCGAATTGGCTGCAACCTTTGGTATTACTTGCACCATCTGGGATTTGGTTATTACTTTTGTTAGTGCTGCCAACTTTGATAATTTTCCAGTTAAGTTTAGTTGCAGACATCCGCCCAGGAGATTTGGTCAATCCTAACGGATTAAAAAACTACATTAGAATATTTGACCCTCTTTATGTACAAGTAATTGTGCGATCGCTATTTTTTGCATTTGGCACTACAATAATTTGTTTAATTTTGGGCTTCCCCGTCGCCTATTGGATTGCTCAGATAGCGCCGCAGCGTTGGCGAAATTTGCTGCTATTAGGCTTTGTCTTACCTTTGTGGACTTCCTCGTTACTTCGTTCATACGCTTGGATTACAATTCTTCGTCCTACTGGTTTATTGAACAGTTTACTCAGCAATTTAGGCTTGCCTACTTTGGAATTACTTAACCAGAGTCAAGCTGTATTTATTGGCATGAGTTACAGCTTGTTACCTTATATGGTTTTGATTTTATATGCTTCTCTCGAAAAGCTAGACAAGCGGTTGCTAGAAGCGGCGGCTGATTTAGGTGCAAATCCGGTGGAAACTTTTTGGCAAGTAACTGTACCGCAAATTTTTCCTGGAATTGCGGCTGCTTCTATGCTTGTATTTATCACAGGCTTGGGGGATTTTGTCGATCCAGAATTACTTGGTGGTGCTTCTAGTATGACGGCGGCGCGGTTAGTTTATAACCAGTTTCTGGGAGCAACGCAAAATTGGGGATTTGGTTCAGCCTTGAGTATGACATTAATTTTGCTTGTTAGTATTGCGATCGCACTTTTAATTAAGTTTGGTGAGACTGCACCTAAACGCTAAACTTTCTGTCACTCACTTATAATAAGGGCATCAAACGTCAGCGAGACAACGGTTATGCTCTCACCTGATCTCAAAAATGCGTTACCAACTACTGATGAACTTCCCTGTTCAGACGATACGCCAGTGGATAACGAAGACCAAAATTTTTTGCCTAACATTTTACTCTTCTTACTCAACTCCATTTGGGCAAATCGCATGGATTGGTACTTCGGGGTAGATATGGGTTTATATCACACCACAGGACTAAATTCTAGAGTACCTGTAGTGCCAGATGCTTTTTTAAGTGTGGGAGTAGAACGGAAAAAGGGTGGCAAATCACGCAAAAGTTACGCGGTTTGGGAAGAAAATGGAGTAGTTCCAATATTCACATTAGAAATGGTATCCCACACCCCAGGAGGTGAATACGACGAGAAGCTAGATATATACAGAAAACTTGGTGTATTGTACTACGTAATTTATAACCCTGAGTTTTGGCAACGCGACCAACATCAACCCTTTGAAGTGTATAAGTTAATAGATGGAAACTACCAACTACAAATAGGTGAACCTTATTTGATGCCAGAAGTGGGGTTAGGTATTGGGCGACACCAAGCTGTAATTGCCGGGATACAACAGGAGTTTTTATGTTGGTATGATGAACAAGGAAATCGCTATTTGACAGATACAGAACAGGCACAACAGCAGCGACAAAGGGCTGAACAGTTAGCGCAGTATTTACGTTCTCTAGGTGTAGATCCAAATAATCTACCTAGTAATTAAGGCGATCGCATTTCTTAAAATATAAAACCGCTACGCAAGAGCTATTAGTCATTTGCCACAGTGACTAAATGGTTTAAATCATCTGTATTACTGTTAATTAACTCATTAATTTTAGAAAGAAACTCATGCTCTAAATAAGGCTTAGTCAAGTAAGCCTTTGCACCCAATTCTTGAGCAAGCTGGCGATGTTTTTCAGCGCTGCGAGATGTGAGAATCATTACAGGTTTTTTTGCTAAATTGGGGTATTGACGGTAATTACCCAACAACTCAAAACCATTCATTCGTGGCATCTCTAAATCGGAGATGACAACTTGTATTTCTGGATGTAAGTGTAACTTTTCTAAAGCTTCTACACCATTTTGAGCCTGTATTACTTGATAACCAGATTTTTGCAGTGTGAGAGAGATAGTTTGGCGCAGACTAATTGCGTCATCTACTATTAAAACAACTTTTGGTAATTTATTATCTGGCTCTTGAGAGTAACTGGGTTGGGTTTCTTTTGGTGAGTTATAATCTGGCTCTTGAGAGTAACTGGGTTGGGTTTCTATAGTTGTTGTGGAAGTAGATGCAGCAAGTAATGGTGTAGATGAAAAAGTATCTCCTGATATCGCTAAGGCTTTTTTATTTGACAAAGAAGGTACTGGTAGCGCCATCACATCAAGTGTTGTTTGTTGAAGTTCGCTAGATACCAGCAATGAAGCATCAATCACTAAGATGAGATTACCATTAGCTAAACTACTACAACCATAAATGTATTTTGGCGGTGCGATCGCATTTCCTAAAGGTCTGATTACCAGTTCTTGTTCACCAATTATTTGGTCAACTTCTAAAGCAAACCTTCCCTGATTTCGTCGTAGCAAAAGTACGGGATTTTTCGCTATGCTTGGGTCGTGAGTACTTAATGTGTTGTATGGAGTAGCACTATTAAAGCATGAATCATTATAATTAATCAACTTTGAAAGTTGACGGAGGCTGACCATAGTTTCATCATCGTCTGTATTCAAATGTAAGACTTTTGTACCTTCAATTTCTTTAATCTGCTGCTCAGAGGGAATCAATATTTTTTCGATACTGTCTAAAAGAAGGGCATATACAACACCTTTGGCTTGAACTAGCATTAATTTTTCGGTAGTCATAGAAAAAGGAATTTTGAGTATGAATATTGTTCCTTGGTTGGGTAAGGATTGAACTGAAATGGAACCATTAAGTGCGTTCATCTGAGTCCGCACGATATCTAACCCCATACCACGCCCAGAGATTTCACTTACTTTAGCAGCAGTAGAAAATCCAGGTGAAAATATCATATCTAACAATTCAGATTCAGCCAGATTAGAAGCATAGGTGATAGTTTTTTCTTCACTTTGTATGGGATAAAATTCAGCTGCTTTTCTGCGAATTCTGTCTAAATTCAATCCCTCGCCATCATCCCGAACCTCGATAATAGTTTGGCTACCCTGATGATAGGCGCGGATTTCGATTAACCCTTGTTCTGGTTTACCAAGCTCTCGGCGAAGTTGCGGAGATTCAATACCGTGGTCAAAAGCATTACGTACTAAATGTAACAAAGGATCGTACAGCTTTTCTGCGATCGCTTTCTCAACTAGTACTTCAGTACCACTAAGTTTCAATTCTACAAGTTTGGCATGAACATTCCCCAACTTATTTACCATGTGGGGGAAGCGATTCAGGATATTACTTAAAGGCGACATTCGTGCCTCTACTAAGCTATCTATAATATGAAGAGTTAAATTTTCTTGTTTGTCACTAATTTGGGCAGCTTGCGTCACAAGCAAGTCAAGAGACTCTGTGGTTTCTTGTAGTTGCAGTGTCTCTTCTATTGCTTCGTGCAATGTCATCTGGAAATCTGTATATACATCCATTTCTAAAGAGTCAAAATTCACTGCAAAATTTTGCGTTTGTTGTGAAGCAATATTTTGTATTTGTAATGGTAAATCACGTAATTCATTTAAAGTTGTTTGGTGTCTAGTGAGTTGCTGGATTAATTGGTCAATTATTTCCTTGACTTGTTCATCTTGCAAACTACGCCGTTTTTGGTAAATCAACGATTCCCCAGCTAGATAATTGAGGTGTTGCAGTCTTTCTGTATCTACTCGGATAAATGAAGGTTGGCGAAAGTTTTTAGTTTGAACATACTCTGATTTATCTTCTATTTCTTTGTTGATTTGTGTAGGTAAATCAGGCACGACTTCAATAGCCGTTTCAGGAACATTTATAACTCCCGACTCATTGACAGTTAATGAATCAAGCTTTACTGAAGAATCATCATTCGTGGTTGTCACCACTTGTGTAAAGTTTTCGCTAGCTTCTTCTCCCCATATTGCTTCTAGTAGGTTCTCAGTTGTTTGAGAATAACCATTAAGTATTTCTTTAATAACTAAAAGCGTTTGTAACTTGGGATTATCAAGCCAGTTTTTCTCTTTACTAGTAACAGGAGGATAGTTTTTATATTCTTGTGCTAATCTATGAATTCGGTTTTGTAATATTTTAATGACTGAGATGTAGCTATCAGATTTTTCAACAGAATGCTGAAACTTTGTAACGGCAAATAAAATAATTAAAATTATCCCATGTCGATAAATAGAAAGGCTTTGACTATCTTCTTCCTCTTGAACAAAATAAAGAAAGTTCTTTAACCAATTATCGATATAATTAAGTAAATTTTCTTTTTCTAATCTGGGAACCATTAAATCAAAATTAAGCTCTGACTTTGGTATTTTGATTTCGTGATTAAACCAGCCAAAAATGTAACGAATGACTTTTAAATAAAATTTGGCAGTTGTTGGCTTTAATGATTGGTTTTTATTATTATCAGATGTAGTGATAAATTGGTAAAATTGTTCTTCTGAATTATTTTGTAATTCTTCAGATAACTCATTATTTGCCACTGTCGTGAGTTTTCGTAAAGCTGGAGAAGTTTTTCCGCCAGATGTGCGATCGCCTTCTAATACCAATTTTTGTGCTTGTTGCAAATCTGCAAGGGCAATTTCTGCAATTTGCTGCACCTGAGTGGGGTTTGCTTGCAGCGCTAACAGAATTGTTTGAGAAATTTCTCCCAATCCAGATAAATTTAGAGATTCCGCTAAACCGAGAAACACCTCAGCTTGAGAGTGTAAAAACTCGATAAATTCGTCATGACTTGGTGGATTGTTAACAGCTTCAGCAATACTGTTTAGACGTTGCTCTACTCCTACTTCAAAAACAGACTGGACAATATCAAATCCCAATTCTTCAGAAGTGGGAATATGAGTCTCAGCACCAAATGCATCACCCAGCTTGTCTTGCAACTGTGCAAACACTGAAGTTGCTCGATGGAGCAATTCGTCATCATTAACAGTACTGCCGATTAATTCGGTATTTAATGCTATGCTAAGACACTCATAAGCTTGTAACAAAAGTGTTTGTAATTCGGCATCAACTACCACTTTTGGATTATATAGAGCCTTAAATACATCTTCTAAAAAATGGGCTATCATCTTAATTACTTCTAGCCCAACATTAGCAGCACCACCTTTAAGTGTATGAGTAGCCCGCATTAAATTATGAATTTTAGCAGTGCTATAATCTTCCGATAAGCTAAATAGTTCTTGTTCAATAATTTGTACTAATTCTGGGGCTTCAGCCAGAAAGTAAATGTATCCTTGTTCGCGACCTTGGCTATCTGTGATCATAAGTGGGGAGTAGGGAGTGGGG
>NZ_CAXTNE010000120.1:0-22652 GCF_964245445.1 uncultured Nostoc sp. | reverse complement strand
TCCTTGTTGAGAAGTAGATTACCATACTTTTTTATTAGTGGGATAGTTTCATATATTGATTAGTCGATGAAACTTAAGCCAAAGTTAGCAGCAGATTAAACTTAAGCAAAAATCCTCCTTGTCAATGCCAAAGTAATTTTATGTTTCTTTTGTATCTAAAAACAAAACAAAGTTATCTCAGCTGTAAAATATAGGTGTAGAGCCAGTAGTAGATTAAACCTAAGCAAAAGCAATCCCTGAAAATGCTAGGGTGTTTTTATGCTTGTTTTGTGTCTAAGAAAAAACCAAGTTATCCCAGCTATAAAATATGAGGGTGGAGCCAAAGGTGACTAGTATTGAAAATTACAACTTCTCTTTTTCAGGAGAAGTAACAATTCCCCAGGCTCCTCCTGAATTCAAATCAGGTTTTATCGGCATTGTTGGTCGTCCTAATGTCGGTAAATCTACTTTGATGAATCAATTAGTAGGACAAAAAATTGCCATTACATCACCAGTAGCACAAACTACACGTAACCGTTTGCGCGGCATTTTAACTACACCAGAAGCGCAGTTAATATTTGTAGATACACCAGGAATTCATAAGCCCCATCATCAATTGGGTGAAGTATTGGTGCAAAATGCCAAAATTGCCATTGAATCGGTAGATGTAGTGTTATTTGTGGTAGATGGAGCGGTAGCTTGTGGAGCAGGCGATCGCTACATTGCCGAATTGCTCAGTCATAGCAAAACACCAGTAATTTTGGGCGTGAACAAAATCGACCAACAACCGTCTGATTCTCAGTTTTTAGATAATAGTTACGCTCAGATGGCCCAGTCTCATGAATGGGAAATCGTGAAATTTTCTGCCAAGACAAGTGCAGGATTACCGCAACTTCAAGAATTATTAATTGAACATTTGGAAATTGGGCCGTTATACTACCCGCCAGATTTGGTAACTGACCAACCAGAACGCTTTATTATGGGTGAATTAATTCGAGAACAAATTTTATTATTGACTCGTGAAGAAGTACCCCATTCAGTAGCGATCGCTATTGACCTAGTAGAAGAAACTCCCAGCATTACACGTATACTTGCTACCATCAACGTCGAGCGCGATTCTCAAAAAGGCATACTAATTGGCAAAAGTGGAGCAATGCTCAAAGCAATTGGTAGCGAAGCCCGCGAACAAATCCAAAAGTTAATCTCTGGTAAAGTTTACCTAGAATTGTTTGTGAAAGTCCAACCAAAATGGCGACAGTCGCGGATCAGTTTAGCAGAGTTAGGCTATCGCGTGGAAGAATAATAATTGGTCATTTGTCATTAGTCATTAGTCATTGGCAAGCAAAAAAAGCAAGAGACAAAGGACAAAGGACAAATGACAAATGACTCTTAATTAATAAAAATGTCTTTAGATACTCGCTATCCCTTAAATTTACCGATCAATGCTCCGCCCTTGCGCGTGTTAATTGTCGAAGACGATCCGATGATGCAACTGGGATTAGAGCAATCCTTAATGGCTCATCCTCAGTTGGAGATTGTTGGACAAGCTGAAGATGGTTATTTGGGAGTCCAAGCCGCACTGCAACTGAAACCTGATTTGGTGGTTATGGATATTGGATTGCCGCGATTGGATGGCATTGCCGCAACACAGCAAATTAAGGCGGCGCTGCCAGCAACTCATGTGGTGATGCTAACATCTCATCAAACGGAGACAGAAATTATTGCAGCACTATCTAGCGGTGCAGATGCGTATTGCATCAAAGGTGCAAGTGTGGAACGATTGTTAAGTGCGATCGCAGCCGCAGTTGATGGTGCAGCCTATCTCGATCCCCAAATTGCACGGCGAGTAATTGATAATCTCAAACCGCCCTCACCCACCACCAACACAGCCAACTTATCTGGGCGCGAGTTAGAAGTGTTGAAACTTATGGTAGACGGCTTGAGTAACCCGGAGATTGCCGAAAAACTCTATCTCAGTCCCAACACCATTAAAACTCACGTCCGAGGGATTATGAATAAATTAGCAGTAGACGATCGCGTGCAAGCAGCAGTTGTGGCACTGCGTTCTGGGTTGGTTTGATTGCTACAATCTGTGAGTGCTGTAGATGAATACCTGATCTGGTAATCTTTATCTGTGATGCTGGTACTTTAATTTCATAATTAACTAAACTCTGATTTTTTGATGCCAGAAGAAATTCAAACCTTTACTACTGAATATCTTGATAAGTGCGCTCATTTATATATTGAAGTTTTCAATGGTGAACCTTGGAACGAGGAATGGACTTTCGAGACTGCAAAAGCAAGGTTGTTTGAAATTCTGAATACACCAGGTTTTGTTGGATTTGTATTCAAACAGGATGAACTTTTAGGATTCGTGGCAGGTTATTGTAAGCAAGGGCAAAAAAGTAAAAGCTTTTATCTAGAAGAAATCTGTGTCCGACCTCATAAGCAAAGTCAAGGAATTGGGACAAAGCTACTTAACCAGTTAATATATACTCTAACCGCGATGAAAGTTACCTATGTTTATCTTTTGACTAAAAAGGATGGACAAGCAGAGGCTTTTTACATCAAGCATGGCTATCAAAGAAGCCAGCATCTGATTTTGATGGCAAAACGATTTTAGAGGAGATGAAAGCTTTGCATCAATTACGTATTGAACATAAAACAAATGCAGCAAAATACAGAAACAAACCTCAGCAAGAATAGGACTACTGGTGCATCCAAACTTAATAATGAATTCCCCACTTTTTGCCCCACAAGCCGTGAAGAATGGCGGAGATGGTTAAATCAAAATAATCGCACCTCTCTTGGTGTGTGGCTCATTTACTACAAAGTAAAAAGTGGTAAACCAAGTGTTCGACATAACGAAGCGGTAAAAGAAGCCTTATGCTTTGGTTGGATTGATAGTAAAGTCAAATCTTTGGACGAAGAACGTTATATGCAAATATTTACGCCTCGAAAACCGAAAAGCGTGTGGTCAAAATTAAATAAACAATATATTGAAGAACTTATAGAACAAGGCTTGATGGCTACAGTGGGTCTAGAAAAAATTGAAGCTGCAAAACAAGATGGCTCATGGAAGACGTTAGATGCTATCAAAAAATAGTGCCAAAGGAGTTAAGCTTCTTTGACACGCTTTCTTTATAATATAACCAAGGTTTTATCGCCTTATGCACGGTTTTTAATTAAGATTACTTGTACAATTTGTATTGCTATCTCACTAGAAACACCTAAAGCTTGATATAAATCATTTAAGAAATTTTTTTCTTCTTCAGCTACGATACCTTCAGCTAGAACTAGATCGGTGGCTACTGCAAAGGCTGCTTCCCGCAAGTCTTGAGATAGAGAATCTTTGGCTGCATTAAATAAACTATTAAAGCCATCCCCTTCGAGAATGCCCAAGATTTTTTCAAACAACTTGTTCATCATCTCATGGGGATAACTTTTAAAAAGTTTCATCCGAGACAGCACAAAAGTGATAGAATTTGCCTGCTCGACAGAAAGATAACCGTCTGACGCTGTTGCTGCCAAAACAATGACAGCAAAAGCCTCTGCTGGATTGAGTGCTGTTTGGGTTTGGCTTTCTGTACCCAACACAGCGTCGAATAGACCCATTGTAGTAACTCCTTGGTTAGAGCCTCAATAGCGCTACAGTTACCTGTGTGTTTGGTAGATTTACAGGCAAGACTGCAACGCTATGAGACTTTCATGCTTTAGTATTCCCAAGATTTGTTCATGGCGAACACTTGCACGCAATGGTTTTTGGCAATAACCACACTGCCATTTATAAACTACTTAGCGTTCTCCTGCCTTTTCTATTGTTTCAATTACTGCCAAACCTATACCAGAAGCTGCTAGTAACAGTACTACTGATATTAAATAGGCGTTGGTCAGCATCCGTAGGGCTTCATCAAAAAAAATATAGGTGGTCATTGCTTCACCTTTTGAAATTTGTGCTGCTAGTACTTTTTATTTCTCCACACACCGATAGGTAAATTTCGCCGAGAAACTGCTAGCAATTGCATCTTAACAAAACTTTAGCTGTTTCAGAACAACATTCAAACTTTTTATTTCTGAAGATTTGATAAATTTTAAAAAGCCTTGGTAAAAGAAATTACTTAGATTGAGTTTAGAGCAAAAGTTGTGTCACCCTAATTTTACGTAAAATAGCTGTTAAATTAGTCAACTAACTCACAAATAATCATGACAAGAAGTATGCACAAATTGCCTATTTTTGCCGACTATGTTCTGAAATCTAAAATAAATACACAAAAAGATTCCCAGTTTATAAGAGAAATCGGGAATCTGAGCCACAAAAAAATAGGATTATTATGATCTCAGTGCATATACGAAAGTCACTCAATTACGAATTCCGAGGTTTTACCTAAAAAAAAGAAAGTATCTAAAGTAAACAATGTTCAATTGTCGCTACAACTGATTGAGAAAGAGAGTCAAAGTCATAACCACCTTCTAAGCCAAACAGAATTTTACGAGTTATCCCTAGACAATAATCAGTAAATAAAGCGTAGTCTTCTGGCTGCAAATTGATACTTGCCAAAGGATCTGCGGCATTGCCATCATAACCAGCACTTACAATCAGCAAATCCGCCTGAAAGTTAGCTAAAAAGGGTACAACCTGTCTTTCAAATAGTGGCTGATATACTGCAATATCACTACCAGGGGGTACAGGTAAATTTAATACATTATTATGAAAGCCGCGTTCTGTGGATCTTCCAGTACCGGGATAGCAGGGATACTGATGTAGGGAACAGTAGGCGATGCTTGCTTGGGTTTCAACGATCGCCTGAGTACCATTACCGTGATGTACATCCCAATCCAGGATGGCGACACGGTTAATTCCGGGTTGTTCGAGGGCAAATAATGCTGCGATCGCAGCATTAGAAAATAGGCAAAAGCCCATCCCCGCATCACTTTCTGCATGATGTCCTGGGGGACGTGCTAGTACAAAAGCTGGATTAGCCGACTTTAACACAGCCTCAACACCATCCAACCATGCACTAACTGCCAACAATGCCACATCATAACTACGCGGGGAAACTGGTGTATCTCCATCCAAAGGGCCACCGCCACTAGAAGCGATTTGCCAAAGTTTTTTGATGTAGGCTGGGCTATGTGCTCTAACTAACATAGACATCAGTGATGGCTGTTCTGATGCTGCTGTAGGCGATCGCCAGTCAATTTTATCTGCAAATGTAGCTGCTTTTAAGGCAGTAGCGATCGCAATTAAACGTTCTGGTCTTTCAGGATGGTATTTTCCAGTCTTGTGATCTAAAAATTCGTCGGAATAGATGACTGGCAGCATAGGACGAAAAAGGTTGACAGCAAGACAATGAATGCTATTGTATCGTTACTGGTACAAACAGTTTTTTTTTAGTACTAGTTACTGTGTCAAGCTAAGTTTGCTGGATTATGTAACTAACCGCAGAGGCACAATGTTGCGAAGCTTCCCGAAATATACGTTCGTATCAAAAGTGAATATATTTTAAGAAGCATTTAAAGAAATAAACCCAGCAAATATACTGTTATGAGACATGAGATAATTTTAACTTTGATAAATTGTATTTAATAAAATAAAAATCTCAGCAGGTTGGGCTTGCTCCAACTTTGTACTTTGGTCATTAATGGAAAAATTTGATTGCTCTCTCATCATTGATAGATAAATTAGTAAATCAAGAAAACAAGTTCTGCAATACTTATTTACAACGTGTTCACTTTTGCAATTAACCCGGTGCTTCCCTGCTCAATAGGATCTGAAGACTTAAGGAAGGCGTGGGATTTGCTTCCCCTTGTTTTTTCCTTCACAGCTACGCTTCATAGTTATGTGAGTTAAGCAACATGAACCTTGATAGACGAATGCGAGTGGGTCTTTGCAGGAGAGGAGGAAGTGAACTACCTCATAAAATTGGTCATTGCCCTCGTTACCGTAGTTACCAGCCATCGTGTTAACAAGCTCTCTCGTTTTTCCTTCATCCCTTTTGTTCAATGACTCTCAACTTTCGCTAAATTGGAAAAAGGTAAACTTAAGGGAATTTTAAATGTCAGCACAATTGTTACTGGTGGATGATGAACCAGGGATACGGGAAGCCGTGAAAGACTATTTGCAAGAGAGCGGTTTCAGCGTTCAAGTCGCCAGTAACGCCCTTGAAGGTTGGGAATGGATGCAGATGAATACACCTGACTTAGTGATTTCTGATGTCATGATGCCTCAGGTGGATGGCTATCAGTTCCTGAAGCAACTGCGAGAAGACCCCCGCTTCCAAGCGCTGCCGGTAGTATTTTTAACTGCTAAAGGTATGACAGGCGATCGCATCCAAGGGTACCATGCTGGTGTCGATGCCTATCTACCCAAACCCTTCGATCCAGATGAGTTAGTGGCTATAGTCGAAAATTTGCTAGCTCGCCGCGCCGCTAAGGCTGCAACTACGGGAGATGACGTTGAAACCCCTGATCTTGCTGAACTAGCCAATCAGATTGCCCAAATTAAGGCATTGTTAACTCAAAGAAATGCCATTTCCCAATCTCCAGCCCCTTTCAAAATTGATTTGACTCCTAGAGAACAAAGTGTTTTGAACTTGGTGGCTGAAGGGTTGATGAACAAAGAAATCGCCCGTCGCTTAGAAACCAGCGTCCGTAATGTAGAAAAATACGTCAGCCGTTTGTTTAGTAAAACTGGCACCAATAGCCGTACAGAGTTAGTTCGTTTCGCCCTAGAACACGGTCTTGCTAAATAGACAGTTTTTGAATTGGGAATTGGGCATTGGGCATTGGTTTAAGTTATTCCTCTGCTCCCCCTGCCCCCTTCTTGTGGGTAATTGGCAATAGGTAACTGGCTGCTAAACCATAACCTATTACCAGTAATAGATCAAACATAAGTATTTCAGCAAATCAGGCACTTAGCTAAAGTAAAAAGCTAAAAGTAAGATTATTTATTTTCACTTTGACCTTTTAGGTTTTCATTGAATTCGCGCCTGTTGTCCAATTCCCCATCTGTAAAGACACAGAATTTTCTTGTTTCTGCAATGTTTTTATAAAAACTCGGTAAAATGCACCCGGCTGAATTTGCTCTTAGATTCTACCAGTACCCTTTGCTACAAAGTTTTTAATAGAGAAACTGTTCCTGGGACTCTGTGCTGCTAAATAAGACTTTCACAAAGGAGAAATCACAATATTTTATGAATTCTACTTACTGCTTAGTTTTTATTGCAACGGGGCTATATGATCAACATTTGATTTGATGCCCAATTCATGTTTTTTCGCTACTTAAATTACACCTTTAAGGCTGGGGATTTTCAGCAGCATTACGCAAGCGCATCAATTGGCGTCGCATTTGAGGTGAGGCTTTAAACTCGGACACTTCCTGCGCTTTAACGGACGCTTGCAGTGTCTCTAGAAAGTCGTCAGAACCCTCGGTCAAGGCATCAAGTAATACCTGTAACAGTTGTTCGCGATCGCCCAGTAGACTCTTTTCCTCAATCAACCGGAATTTGAGATGGATTTCGCACTCATAAACACCTACTTCGAGATTATTTATCTGGCGTGGTAATGCTTTGGAGTTCATAGCTATTGAGATTCCTTTACTTGGTGGTCATGAGGGTAAGGAGGTAGATGCCCAGCAAAATTCTTTATATCTTCTTTGAATCCAAAGTGCTTGAATTAAGAATTTTTCTTCATCAATCACCTTTGTATTCCATTTCAGTCTCCTGTGTTTTATTTTCAAGCTAGATTTTGATGTTCCTGTGCCAGATATAGCTTATGGTAAGCCATAACTATTATTCAGTTTTTAAGATTCTACACAATAAAGTTTCTGTAAGAAGTTGTCCGGTCTTTTTAAAGGTTTTTACATCAACTTTATGTTAACGTCAATAACAGTTTAACTTGTTACTTTAATTTTGGTATTTATACGTAAGTAAAATCGCTTAATTTTTTTGAAATTATTAAAGCCAGAGGTCGATGTAGCCCTATTCAGTAAAATTACTTGATGTACGTTTTTTGCAATAGAAAATTTTGAAGAAATTGATGAGCAGAATTATTAAGGTAAAAACTTTTGTTCTCCATAAAAAAATGTACACAGATCAAATTATTCTTGACGAGTGCTTCACTCTACTGGCTTTTAGGCTTTATGAGTATGAAAATTTTAGCAGTAGGTAAGATTAGCACACCACTTTGACTTGTTTGTATACGCCAAATAAAAACACTCTCACCAGTAATTTTTACAAAAAAATAATTGGACTACTGTCAGTACTCGCTACTAATTGTGTCTTCAACTCCTAACAGAAGTAGTAAGTTAATCAGTACAGGTGATATTTTTACTTATGCCCGTTCAATATACCCTTTTGAAACTGAGTTCAAAGCTTGTAAATTGAGAGCATTCAAGCTTGAATATAGCGTTTACAATAATTTCAGTGTAATCCACCCAAATCTTACACCCTTTTATGGATAACCCGATGCTGCTCAAGTCCACAACCCGGCATGTCCGCATTTTTGCAGGCGAAATAGACCGGGATGGCGAACTTATTCCCAGTGAACAGGTCTTAACGTTAGATATTGACCCAGATAACGAATTTAACTGGAATGAAGATGCGCTGCAAAAAGTTTATCGAAAATTTGATGAACTAGTAGAAGCATCTAGTGGCGCAGACCTTACAGACTATAACTTGCGCCGTGTTGGGTCAGACTTAGAACATTATCTGCGATCGCTCCTACAACTTGGCGAAATCAGCTACAATTTATCTGCTCGCGTTACCAACTACAGCATGGGAGTCCCCCAAGTCGCAATTGACGACAAACAATAAGCTAATGAGTTGGTAGCGATCTGGCTGAACCTTTCTGATTTTTGATATCCATCTGGAATCCACGAAAAACTTAACCCCCTAACCCCCAACCCGTGGCGGGAAGGGGGAAAATTAGTCTGTGAAGCTTTGCGACCTGCCCAAAAAAACCCGGAAACGAGATTACCAGATTTTTAAAGCCTCTTCATTAGTCAGCTACTTTTAGTAGTTCACTTATCTTAATTCTTAATTAAAGTTAATTGTTGCTATCCTACTTATAAACTAAATAAATACCAAGATTATTTGCCTCTTGATGATGGGGTAATTCAGCAAAAGCAAATAGCGCAGTTATGCTTGGGTTATGCTTTGGTAACAGGGTTGGAGTTAGTTGCTTTGGCGATGGAGAGTCACAGAGCAATAAAAGCTATGATGAGGCTGTAGGGTTGACTTAGGAGCGTATTCTTTGGATAAGTAAATATTAGTACCTGCTGATATCCGCCAGCTAAAATCATCATCTAAAGTCTGGGTATGTCAAGTTTAAGAAACATGAGCGGTCTAGATTGTCCCTAATAATGCTGTTAAAGAAATTGCCAATCGCTTCCCGGTGCGAAAACTATGGAAAATGACGCGGCAACGCTCTACTGTACAAATGAAAGTTGTCAGGCTGCCAACCCCCTGACCCACAAGTTTTGCCTGCGATGTTCCACGCCCCTAACCAAAAATTACCTTTGGGCTGTGGTAGATGGCCCGAGTGTGGGTAGCCCTGGAGAAATATTAGCCGATCGCTATTTAGTCCTTGATAAATTTCTTCTTTTAGATACGAAACCTGGTTTATTAGCGCTAACGTCTGAGTTAGATAATTTACAGCCTCTAAAAGCTTACCTGAGACTGATTCCCTACCGTTTACATGTACCGCAGGTATATGGAGTACTTTTTATCGGTGACGGTCCCTCTCATCGGGAAATATTACTTTTAGAAAAACCTCCATTATTAGTAGATGACAAAATCCAACAAGTGCAGTTGGCCAGCGAGTTAACCACCGCTTGGCGTGATGCAACATCGATGCGCCAACTCAATTGGTTATGGCAAATAGCTCATCTGTGGCAACCTCTTGCAAGTGAAGGTGTCGTCTCTAGCTTGCTTGACTCAAATGTATTACGGGTAGAAGGATCATTAGTCCGTTTGTTAGAATTGCGTTTCGATTCAGCAACATTCCCAGAATTGCCCCAATTAGGTCAATTTTGGCAGCAGTTGGTTAGTGGTGCTAAACCAGCCATAACTGAATTTATTAATGAGGTTAGCCTTTCCTTAATTCAGGGAAAGATTAATTCAACCGATCAATTAATCGGAGTTTTAGATCGCGGACTAGCTGGGTTAGGGCGATCGCAAACACCCTCAATCAAAATTATCACCAAAACCGACACTGGGCCAAGTCGCCAACGTAATGAAGATGCCTGTAGCCCACCCAGTGGAACTCTGGTAAGTAAACCACCCCAGCCAACAGCCTTAGCAATTGTCTGTGATGGCATCGGTGGGCACGAGGGTGGCAATGTCGCCTCAAATTTAGCCATTGAAACCATCCAGCAACAGGTACAGCAACTAACAAAAGTTCCCTACGACCACATAGACCCCTCACTGCTACTTAATGACCTAGAAAAGGCAGTGGCAATTGCTAATGACAAAATTAGTCAGCGCAATGACAGTGAAAATCGCCAAGGGCGTCAGAGGATGGGCACGACTTTAGTAATGGCATTGCCTGTTGCTCATGAAATGTACATTACCCACGTCGGTGATAGTCGTGCTTACTGGATTACCCGCCACGGTTGTTATCAAGTTACGCTCGACGATGATGTTGCCTCCCGCGAGGTGCGGCTAGGCTATGCCATTTACCGCGAGGCTGTACAACAAAGTTCTGCTGGCTCTCTCGTCCAAGCTTTGGGCATGGGGCCTAGCACTTCATTGCATCCTACATCTGGGCGGTTTATGCTCGATGAAGATGCTGTTTTTCTGCTCACATCCGATGGTTTGAGTGATTTTGATCGGGTGGAGGAGTACTGGGAAACAGAAATCTTGCCGATTCTAGTTGGGGAAGTCCCTATAGCAAATGTTGCAGATAGATTAGTTGAAATTGCTAACACTAAGAATGGACACGATAATGTCACCATCGCTTTAGTCCATTATCAAGTCCAATACTGGGAGCCGGAAATCACGATCCAAGCTTTTATTCCAGAGAGTTATTCTGCCAAAACTATCGATTTTTCATCCAGGGCGACAGATCCAACACTTTTAAGTAGCCCAAACTATAAAACTCAGGTGATTCCAGACACTGAGCCTGCCAAAAGGCGCAGTTTACCGCTACAGTGGATTGTTCCATTAATATTTGTGGTAGCAGCAGGTACTTTAGGATTGTTCGTGAAGCAACTGCGACTGCGATCGCCATCAGTCCCCTTGATTTCATCTACTCCGACACCAACTTCAAATCCTACCATCGAAGCAACATCCATACAGCGATCGCTAGCCAACCTTTCCCCTGGCTGGGTAATTAAAACTAACAATCAAATCACCTTGGGAAACAACCAATCACTTCCACCTGGAGCTTTTTTACAAGTTATCAACACAAAACCAAATCCTAAACCTGCTTCGGGAAATTTTTCAGTGTCTATGCGAGTCTGTGCTAATAAAAGCACACAAACTCCAGCTAACACTAATAATCCAGCAGTGACTTCCTCAGTTCCATCAAATTCAAAACCTTTGCCGGAAACAGTGTTGCTGGACTTCTCCCAACTAAAACGCTTTGGTGTCTCTGTTTTACCAGAAGATGCACCAAGTCCATGTACACCTGTCACACAACCGCCAGTTACTCAACCACCTGACGACAGCAGTCCAACTTAGTCAAATAATCGATAAACTGGTAGAAACCTGGAATAATAACAGGTAACATCAGAGTAAAAACTTACAAGGTAAAAAAGTAGAAAGTTTTCACCTTGGAGAATTCTTATTTGAAATTATTTATTTTAGTTTTTATTTTAATGAATCCATGCCATCCCTGAATTTGGCGATCGCCCGTCTCCGTAACACTGGCACTGACAACTTCGCCATTTGGGTGGTCAAAGCTCCCTATCCCAGTGGCTACGTTTTACGTGACTGTGTATGGCCTGATGAACTCAATCACGTCTGGCAAGAATGGCAGCAACTGTTTGCTGGTCATAGTCACTTAGATATTTCCCCAAACTCAACATCTCAAAAGTCCAACCCATTCCCCATAGATTGGATTTCACCCGCTTCAAGTCAAACCACTGGTCCCTACAGCAGTCGTCTGATGCAAAACTTGGGAATGAATTTATGGCGATGGGTATTTGATGGGCAAATTCTTGGTAGTCTAGAACGCAGTCGCGGTATTGCTATGGGTCAGCATACACGTTTGCGCTTTCGGCTAGAAATCCGCGACCCGGATTTGATTGCTCTCCCTTGGGAAATTATGCAGCGTGAACCTGGTCAATCAGCTATGTCGCTCTCCCAAGATTTGCTATTTAGTCGCACCAGCAGCGAAGTTGACCCCTTACCGTATTTGCGAACTGACCAAGCTTTAAGTATTCTGCTGGTTTTAGGTCATGATGACAAGCTGCAACTAGAACAAGAAGCTGCTATTTTACAGCAAACTCTTGCAGATACGTCTGTGGGTGGTAATTCCCAAAGATGTGCCCCTTGTATAGTGACTCAACTCCTACAACCAACTCCACAGGAGTTGATTCAAGAATTAGAAACCAGAGCATACAATGTTTTCTTTTACGCTGGACATGGTTTGCCAGGCCCAGACGGGGGATTACTGTTTTTGCGACCAGATATGCCTCTAAATGGGATAGAATTGGCGCAAGTATTGACCCATACAGGTGTGAAATTAGCAGTTTTTAACGCCTGTTGGGGCGCACAACCAGCTGCTATCAATCATCAAGCTATCCCTGCCAGCAGTTTAGCAGAAGTGTTGATTCGTCATGGTGTGCCTGCGGTTTTGGGGATGCGCGATGAAATCGCTGACCATGAAAGCCACAGTTTTATTCAAGCCTTTACCGAAGCTTTGCGATCGCACAAGCCAATTGATGAAGCCGTAGCCCAGGCTAGGCAAGAATTGTTAACACTGTATAAATTTAATCAACCTGCTTGGACTTTGCCTGTTCTCTACCTTCATCCAGATTTTAATGGCGAACTCGTTAAGAATCTGGATGAAGGTATTACCGAACTACCAGATACAGCCATTCCTGATATCGGCTCCCCACTTCCGGCTGCTTCGTTGCGATCGCTTACCCCAAAAGGTAAAACCTGGATACTGCGTTATGGAGTCACCCGCATTGGTCGCACGAAAGACAATGATATTGTCATCCCCGAACCATCTGTATCCAAACGCCACGCCGAAATTTTCTGCCGCAATACTCTTACTGATGCTACATTGGTGCGAAGTTATTACTTGCAAGATTTTTCTACCTACGGGACAACTTGGTTTTTAGGGCCTAATGGTTGGCAACAAATCCTCCGAGAGGAAGTCCCATTGAAATCGGGAATGCAGTTAAAGTTTGGAAGTGCTAGAGCTGAAACCTGGGAGTTTATTATTGAAGACTCATAGCATAGCTATTGCAGAAATAAATTTTAGTCTTTAGCATCAACCTTTAAAATTTGTTTTTACTGTAGAAAAATTCAACTGTTTTTGCGGAAATCTATTTTGAGGAATTGTAGCTGTAAATACCACCAAATAATATGTGAGGCAATGAAAAATGGCTAATAAAATTAAAGGCTCAGACACTTTCTCTTCTTTGCCATCTCAAGTAGATATAGAATTATTAGAAGCATTACTGGAACCAGACGATGCTACCTATCCCTGGAATCCAGGTGATGAAGAATCACAAGCTTATTTTGACGAATTAGAAGAACAGTTCGGAATGCAAGATTTGCTTGAGGAAGAACTGACAACGCGATCGCAAGATTTTTATAGTCATCTAGACACACTTTGGTCTGGTATCTCTCTGGAGTCAGACAATAATCACAATCCTCAACAAGCACAAGTACTTAATCTTCAAGAAAGATTATCTAGTACTTTTGCCGCCTGTGTCCCCCAAGCATTGCTCAACGCCATTGCCACCAAAGCTGCTGAAATTCTTGCTGCCCAGCAATCAATCGGTGAACAACTGGTTGAGTGTGTTCAGACAGTACTACCCAATTGGGGAACAGAGGATCTCTTAGTTCTAGCTCGTCCTTTTGCTTACGCTATGCGAAGCAGCGAATCGCAAAACGCGGCATCTGCACTCAATCATCTTCAAAATATCCAGTGGACGGCTTTATCAGAAGTAGAGAAAGCAAAAGTTACTTTAGCGATCGCTTCTTATGCTTTCAATGAACTCAACAAGTCTGAGTATGAAGCATAACTTGAATGAACTCTCTCTTTTTTCTACATAAATTTCCGATGCAGGCAGATTTATCGCTGATAACACTCGTACTGCCATTTTAAGCATCCACTACTTCTTAGTATTTTTGTGTAGTGAGCCTAAAGTAACCTCACAATAAGCTGATTAAAACATTAGACCATCTATCTGAAGATATAAATATTCAAAAGTAATTGGGCATTGGTTGTTCTTCCCCTGCCCCATCCCTTATTTCGGGCCAAGAAATCGGGTAGCAAAATTTTGCGATCGCGTCGGTGATAGCGCCCGTGCCTTGAGAATTGCTGCCATCAAAAAGGCGTAAGATAACACCCCAACAACTACCAACAGCAAGGCATTGATTGATCCTGTAGCATTCCACAAAGCATGGAGCGCAGCAGCACTAAGATAACCAATAGAGAGAATTTGCCAACTTCTACTGGGTTTGAGTACAGCCAACCCAATAAAATAGCCCAGATAGCCACTATAAGCCATGTGTCCGGCTACGGAGCCTAAAATTCGCGGAATTAGCAGTTGCAAACCCGCCAGTTGACCAGCAGCGCCTATACCCACCTGTTGCGTGACATTCTGAGTAATATCTGGCACATATTGTCCTAGAGTTTCCAAGAGAGTGAAACCCACAGCAGAAGCTGTTCCCAGGAGAATACCATCTAAAGGTTCCCAGATACCTATGCGTTCCCGCCAAGGTGAAGACAATATTCTGCCGATGGCAAACGCCCCTAGTACAGGCAATGCCTTAAGTAATTCCTCCATCAAGCCAGCGCCAAAAAACATCCGCACCAGCAACTCTGTAAAGGTGATAGATTCTTGGGATGAGGGTAAGTTTCCCGGCAGGACGGTGCGAAACACAAAGATAAATAAATCCAACAACGGACTAAGCAAAATCAGCATTGTACCCAATGCCCCAGCCATTAGCACCCACCAAGGCTTCTGTTTACCGCAAAGTTGGTAAACAAAATAGTAGGCAGCAAAGGCGATGTAAGTAGCTACAATCACTTGATTCGCTTGGGGCTGACCGACTGTAGCAAACATTAACACTACAAAGATTACAGTCAGGATTCCTGGTACGAGGTAAGCTTTACGGGTTAAATCTTTACCAGTGGAAATAATCGGAAAAAGCTGGGTGAAGCTAACAGAATCTGGCTGCTTTAATTGCGTGTGGCTGTGGTAATTTGTCGCCGAAGGTAATGGTGTAACTTGGTTAACTGTCGTGGCTGGGGTGAGTAAGGTATACTCATACTCAAAAACGTATTGCGGGCCATCAGCACCTAGAGAAATGCGATCGCCTGGGTGCAATTCCTGACATTCATACAAGCGTTGTCCATTCAAATAAGTGCCATTTGCACTATTTAAATCACAAAGCACCCAGCTGAATTTGCTATCTGGCGATAGAGAGAGGGGACGAACCACTGCATGACGACGAGATACCATTCGGTACATCATGGCATCCAAGACAATTTGGCAGCTGGGGTCGCGTCCAATTACCATCTCTTTACTGGGGGGCAGGGAATAGCGAGATTCTGGTCCAAAAGCTGCCCCGTTACCAGACACTAGCCGCAGAAATGCATTATGTCTTGCGTGTTTGCCTGTCATCGAGTTAGAGTGCGTTTGTAAACTAATTCTTCACATAATTTGGCAGCAGGACTAACCTTAGCCACATTAACAGCAGCATTGCTAAATCCACTATAGCTTCACTTCCTGCTAAGAAATTTAAATTTATAGACGCAAAATTTCAAATTGTTTTACCTAACGTAAATAAGTATTCCATTTGCTGAAAATTTATCCTAAAACTGGCTTGTTAGAAGGATAAATCAGATTTTATGGGTGGTGTACTCAAGACATCCTAACTGCAAATTAAACCCACGGCAATTTATCAAAAAATAGTATTTTTTACTGCATTTTGTTCTATTCCAAAAATATATAATTTTCAGTGGTCTGTTGTGAGCCAGTACGGTCTTCTAACAAAGGCAAAGGCTAGCACCTTCTCTGCTACAGGCTTTTGCCAACACAAAGCGTCTCCAAGAGTTGGGGTTTCCACGCCACTTGCTTTACGCCTCTTAACCTGCCCCGAAGATCGAACTAAAAGATTTCCGGTATCTTGCCTCAAACAACTGTAGCCAGTTCTGGGTGTTCAATCTTAGTTCCAAGTACTGTGAGGAATTCTGCCAACCAATGGGGGTGAGCAGGCCAAGCTGGTGCTGTCACCAAGTTACCATCAACTATTGCCTGATCAACAGGGATATCGACATAAATCCCTCCAGCACTCTTGACATCTGGGCTACAAGCAGGGTAGCCAGTACATCTTTTGCCTTGCAATACATTAGCAGCCGCCAATAACTGCAAGCCGTGGCAGATGGCAGCAATCGGTTTATTCGTTTGGGCAAAGTGACGGGTGATTTCTAGTACCTGCTGATTCAGGCGGATATATTCTGGTGCGCGTCCTCCAGGAATCACTAAGGCATCGTAGGTTGCAACTTCTAATTCTGCAAAGGTGGCATTTAAAGTGAAGTTGTGACCGGGTTTTTCGCTATAAGTCTGATCTCCTTCAAAGTCGTGAACTGCCGTCCGTACGTTGTCGCCAGCTTTTTTGTCTGGGCAAACTGCATGGACTGTGTGCCCCACCATTTGCAACGCCTGGAAAGGAACCATCACTTCATAGTCTTCTACGTAGTCCCCAACCAGCATCAAAAGTTTCTTTGCAGCCATATTTTTCTTACCCTCACCTACTAGTGAATAGTTAATAATGGTTTATTAAGTAAATATTAATTTAAAGTTAGCTAAATTAAGCGTTAAGCTATGCGTAAATTTCTGATACATTAGAGCATTAACTGTGCTGTAATGTATCATTTAAGGGCGGCAAGTTAACAAAGTTATTCTGCTAATTACTATTGACTAATTAAAGCAGATGGAATTCTGCGATCGCTCTGTTAAAGTTTTTGTTTTCATGTCCTGGGCGGCTGAGTTTAATCAAGGCAAAACGCTGTAATGGCGTTAAACCTGCCCAATGTTGCTGTGTCAGGGTTACACCTATTTCTTGAGCTTTTTCCTGAAGGCTAGGTGGTACAGTCGCAGAGTCTAGCCATGCAGGATGAGGCTCGATAGGCAATTTTGTAGCTGCTATGCCCGTGCGTTGTAAAATTAATTGCTGGATATGCTCGCGGTAAGACTGAATTTCCGTTTCTGTAGTGCAAGGTAATTCGACTAAAGCTTGACGCTGTGCTGTAGTCATTTGATTCCAATCAGATAATTTTAGCTTGATGCCACAAGTATCTAAATTGCAACGCACCTGCATGGGTATGCAACGCAGGGAATCAACAAAGTCTGCTTCAAATTCAAAAAAATCTGCCATAAGTAAGTATTCAAAATTCGAGCATTTAAAATTAAGGGTTTTCAACCATTGATAACTTTTTATATCTAAGTTACATAAATTATGAATTAAAAACAATATTTAACTAGCGATCGCACATTAATCATTTGTTCAAAATACAGTTTAGGCTAATTTTATGTATCAAGTATACTATATTATTGGCTAAATTTTATCTTTACCTATAATTAACTACATTTATGCCTGTAAACAGCTGATTACGTTTTTATTTTTAACGTCAATTTTTGGAATTACTTAGACGAATTATTAGATAACTAATTGAGAGGGCGAGAATAGCAATTCCTAAACCAATTATATCAATACCTGGGACTTTTTCTAAGTCAAGAATAATAATTTTTCTGGCAACAGCAATTAAAGATGTGACAATAACTAATTCAACTTGAAAAACGTGTTTTCGTAAATAAGCTGTGATATTCTCTAATATTTCTAAAGCAATTAAAACATTCAAAAATAGCCCAAAAATTTTATATAATGTTGTGTTAAACTTTGCATAAGGCGCTGAAAATAACTCTTTAAAAATAAATATTCCTAAATCTCCGATCGCTACCAAAATCACTATTACCATAAAAATAGATAGAGCTTTAGAAACTAGCACTTCTATGTTTTCGATAATGTGCATGAAGTTCTCATCTTTGGTAGCTTCTAGAATTCGCCTCATTAACTTTTTCATCTGCTGCACCCGATTCTCAAATAAAATAAAATCCTATAGATAAATCTAAAGGATTAAAAAAGAGGACTTGCCAAAGCTTTGTAAGTTTTTTATTCTTTATCCATAGCTAAAATCGACGCTAGTAAAACCTCTTCTTACAAGAGATTTAACCTCTTTAGATATAGTAATTGGTAACAACAAAAATTAGATAGTCATAAAAAATGATAATAACTATTGACTATTGATTATTGACGAAATTACCTATTGCTGGTTATAAATTATCTCTTGAGCGGTACACTTAGGAGCTTACGATTGTGAGGACTGGAGTTGATAATCTTTAACTGTAACTTCCACAGAGATTGGTATCAGCTGCACAGCACAGGCTTTTAATTCTGGTTGCAGCGAATCGGGGCAAGATTCTGGATGGGTAAGGGCGTTGGCTTCGGCATTGTCTGCCCACAGTGAACCCCAGTGCATGGGGACAAAAACTGTACCAGGCGCGATCGCTTTTGTCACTTTAGCAGGAAACTTAGCTTTACCCCGACGCGATCGCACTTCCACCCACTGATAATCTACAATACCTAACCGAGCAGCATCACGGGGATGAATTTCGATAAACGGTTCGGGATGCATTTTACAAATTTTTTCAATTCGCCCAGTGCGTGTCTGGGTATGCCAATGTCCGTAAAGTCTTCCGTTAGTTAGCACAAAAGGATAATCTGGGTCTGGTGGTTCTGCCAGTCCCTTTGAGTAATATGCCCCAAATCGAGCGCGTCCGTCAGGGGTGTGGAAGCGTAAATCAGTATATAATCGCTTTTGAGAGGTTTCTCCCCCTGCTCCTCTGCTCTCTTGGGGGTGAGGCCATTGAGTTGGGCCTTGTGTCTGTAATTGCGCGTGATTGATACCCGTCATATCACAAGGGCGATCGCTAGTTAGTTTGACAAACTCAGCATAAACTTCAGCAGAGTTAGCAAAGGCAAATTCTCTCTCAAAACCTAATCTACGTCCAACTTCGGCAAAAATTTCCCAATCTGCTTTAGCTTCTCTTGGTGGTTGGCGGAATGCTGAACACAGAGTTACCACCCGTTCAGAGTTTGTCATCACACCAGTTTTTTCACCCCACTGGGCGGCTGGTAGCAAAACGTGAGCATAAGTAGAGGTTTCTGTAGGATAATATGCGTCTTGGTAAATAGTAAAAGGCGATCGCAATAATGCCTTTTTAGTTCGCTCCAAATCTGGCATACTCACAGCTGGGTTGGTAGCCGCAATCCACAGTAATTCTACAACGCCATCTTCCAAGCCAGTAATCATATCCCAAGCAGTCAAACCGGGATTGGGCGAAATCTGTCCTGGCTTAAGTCCCCAAAACTCCTCAACTTCTGCACGGTGTTGAGGATTTTTTACCGTCCGATAACCCGGTAATAAATGCGCTAAACCTCCGGCTTCCCGTCCTCCCATTGCGTTCGGTTGACCAGTGAGGGAAAAAGGACCAGCCCCAGGTTTGCCAATCTGTCCAGTCATCAGGTGCAGGTTAATGATAGTTCTTACCTTAGCCGTTCCTTCTGAGGATTGATTTACACCCATTGACCACAAAGACAATACTCGCTCAGATTTACCCCAGTAGCGAGCTGCTGTTTCTAAATCTTCAATGCTGATTCCACATTGACGAGCCACCACTTCTGGCGGATAGTGGCGAATAACTTCAGCATAAGCCGGAAAGTTACTGGTGCAGTCGTCCATGAACATAGTATCAATGTAGTTCCAGCGCATCAACAAGTGAGCGATGCCGTTTAACAAGTCGATATCTGTACCGGGACGAATTGCTAAATGCAAGTCAGCAGCTTCTGCGGTTGGTGTACGACGGGGATCAACCACAATCATTTTGACTTTGCGGTTCTTTTTGTGATATTTTTCCAGTCGATTAAAAACGATGGGGTGACATTCGGCTGTATTAGTACCAATCAAAAATGCACAGTCGGTTAACTCCAAGTCATCGTAACAGCAGGGCGGGCCATCTGAGCCAAAACTTTGAATGTAACCAGCCACCGCACTAGACATACATAAGCGAGAGTTAGCATCAAAATTATTAGTACCGAGACAGCCTTTCATTAGTTTCTGGGCTATATAATAATCCTCAGTTTGAAACTGACCGGAACCGTACATACATAAGGCTTCTGGCCCTTGGGTGAAGCGAATAGTTTGAATGCGCTGCGTGATGATATTAAAAGCTTCATCCCAACTAACGCGCCGAAACTCTTGATCTAAAGAGTCTCGCACCATTGGGTAATGTAATCTATTTTTATCTAAAGATTCTGCGACCGTTGCGCCTTTGACGCAAACCATTCCTTGACTGGATGGATGGGCTTTATCGCCGCGCACCCGCCAAGTTGGATTTCCTTGGCTATCTCGATTAGTTACTTTGCCATGTTGGGCTGGAGGTGAAACTTCTAGTCCACAGCCAACACCGCAGTAAGGACAAAGGGTTTTGGTAAATTCACTCATGGCAGTTGTACCATTTTGTTATTTTGATTGGGCAACCTCAGATGTAGCGGCAGTTTGAGGAATTTGTGTGTTAGGGAAAAATTGCTAGAAAGCTTAATTTCTCGAACCGCAGAGACGCAGAGAGAATAAAAAGAGATTTTCATGGATTTTGATATAGCGGTTCTCGTTTGGATACAATACATTTTGACCTCTCTCCAAACCTCTCTCCTTTTAGGAGAGAGGCTTTGAATCTTACTCCCTTCCCTTGCAGGGAAGGGGCTGGGGGTTAGGTCTGTATTACACTCAACAGAGAAGCGCTATAGTTAATTTTCTACTTCATCCTTGAGTTGATTATTCTTCAGTTAAGAAAATAGAGTTTTTAGTTGCGGTTTCTGGTAATTCACCCTCATAGGCGACGGCAAAGGAACCTTTTGGTTCTTTCAGGAAGAAGGCGCACATGAAAGCACAGACTAAAGCAGCTATACCCATTGTGCTAAATAGTGTTGGAGCGTCGCTTAAGCTAAAAATTGTCAGGTAAACTACGCCGCCAAAATTACCGTAAGCTCCCACATTACCGGCAATTTGTCCAGTGGCTTCCTTTTTAATTAGGGGTACGATGCTGTAAGTTGCACCGCAGCCAGCTTGGGCAAAGTAGGCGGCAAACATTGTAACTGCGATCGCTAGCGGAATCGGCCAGCTACTACTAATAAAATGTGCAATCAAATAGGCGACACCAATACCTGCACTGATAATTGTCATTGTCCATTTACGGGAGCTAAATTTATCAGAAATTAAGCCACCACTAGGACGAGAAACCAAATTTAAGAATGGATAGGTAGCAGCAATCATCCCAGCTATAACATGCTCTAAAGCAAAAGTTTTTTCAAAGAATGCCGGGAGCATGGAAACAACTGCTAATTCGCTGCCAAAGCTAGTTATATAAGTGAATTCAAGTAAAGCTACTTGACCAAATTGAAAGCGTTCAGATGCAGCGTAAGTTTTCTTACCAATTAGAAGTTCTCGGTTTACCTGCCAAGCTTTGTAACTTTGGTAAGCAAATAATCCTGCTAATAGCAACCAAGCCAGATACATTTGGCTCAAAGTTAAAAAGTGAATGTTCTTTTGTTCTAAGCGCCAAGCTAATAAACCTAGAGCGAAAATCAAACCAAAATTCGAGACAATCATCGCCCAGAAGCTTTTAATGCTGGTTACTTCTAAAGCTCCATTTTTCTGAGGTTTCTTATAGACTTTACCTGTGGGCGTATCTTGGACAGTGTTGTAATAAATTACGCCGTAAATGGCTGCAATAATTCCTGTAAATGCGAGCGCAAACCGCCAGTTAGAAGCACCACCAGCGAAAAAGCTAGTAGAAACTGCAATCATCGGCAAGGCAAACTCTGCGCCAAAAGCCCCAAAGTTACCCCAACCGCCATAAATGCCTTGGGCAATTCCCATCTCCTTCGGCTGGAACCATTCCGCCACCATGCGGATACCGACAACAAACCCAGATCCGACAATTCCCATCAGCAAACGACTGATGACTAGTTGATTAAAATCTTGCGCTAGCGCCGTCGCCAAACAGGGAATAACCGTAAACATCAGCAAGATTGAGTAGGTAATTCTGGGGCCAAAACGATCCAGAAGCATCCCAATAATTAGCCGTGCGGGAATTGTGAGAGCAAGGTTACAGATGCCTAAAGTTTTGATTTGCTCTGGTGCTAGATGTAGTTCTCTGCCAATGGTTGTAGCGAAGGGTGCAAAATTAAACCAACAAACAAAGGTGAGAAAAAAAGCAAACCAAGTCTGATGTAAGATGCGGTAGCGATCGCTGAATGAAAATAAGTTTTTAAGCATTCCAGTCTTTCTAATTGAATAAAATACGGAGAAGAGGTAGAGGAAGTTGAGCCTTTTATCTCGAACGTTGAGCCTTTGAACTCGAA
>NZ_CAXTNE010000119.1:0-22794 GCF_964245445.1 uncultured Nostoc sp. | reverse complement strand
GTCTGAGTCTGAGTCTAAGTCTGAGTCTGAGTCTGAGTCTGAGTCTGAGTCCGAGTCTGAGCTTGAGTATACGTAATCTGAGTCTGAGTCTGAGTCTGAGTTTGAGTTTGAGTTTGAGTCTAATTCCATGGGGTCGCTAGAGCGGTTTTCAATGCCTGAGTCTAAGCCTGAGCTTGAGTCTAATTCCATGGAGTCGCCAGAGTGGTTTTTAATGCCTGAGTCTGAGCTTAAATCCATAGGGTCGCCGGAGCGGTTTTCGGGTGAACCAATTTGGTAGGGGCGTGGCTCCGTTGACTGAGACGATTTCTGCACAGTCTTACTACTCTGCAGAATCAGTTTATTTAACAAGTTATGGTCATCGCGCTTTGTGGCTTGATTTTTTTTCCTCTGCTTATTGGGGTGCGGATTAGCTTGGGTAATATTAGTGGGTAACGCTGGTGTAGAAGCTGACGAGTCAGCTTTTTTGCGGATCTCCAACTGTTCTCTCATAGCCTACCTCAGAAATTAACTATGGGTAATCAAAACATTATTTTACCGAATGGCACTAAGAAAAAGTAAATGGTCGTGGCAGCAAGGGGGCAAAGGAGCAGGGGGGACTCGGGGCCCCCTCTGCCCCTCTGCAAGCCTTACCCTGCCTACTATACGGCTTAACTTAGTGCGATTCGGTTTCTATAGGTTGATTTTGCGTTCTTCCCAGCAACCTCGTGTAAGAAATTATCTTTAAGATTTTCAGTTCATTAACTTAGCAGTTGGGTAATTTTGTTGTTGCTTAGTATCAACTTCAATCGGTAAGGCTTTTTAATGATCGCCCGCTTAGTCTAGGGATTGCAGCTTTCCTCCTTAACAGAAAACTGAATAGTTGGATGCAAAACGAAAGTCTGCTCATTCGATACTACCTCTAAATCTTTATAGTTTTGGTACTTATATAGTTGTTGATGAACAACTTGAAGCTTCTGAACCCCAGCATGTAGATTTTGAGGCAGTTTAAACAAAATTCTGTTGTCTTCAACAATTTGTGGTTCTAAGAGGCTTTCTCCTTTGTTCAGACGCAACAGAGTTATATCCCCATTAAGATTTTTCCCATAGATGATTAGACTGCTCCCCGCTACAATCTCGCCATTTGTAGGTGATGCAACAATTTTCTCAATTTGCGGCTGGCTTGATGCCCCTTTATTAGAACCTGGAGCTAGTGAAGATTTCTTAGATCCAATAAACATCATCGATACTTCATAAGCAATCGAAGGTCGATAAGAACCCTGTAAGAGTGACCACAATCTGGACATCTGTTCTGTATCGAACAAGTTTGGCGCGATCCTTACTTGGTCTAACTGCTCGGTCAAAGCTTCTACAGAAGTCGATTCAATCACTTGTGCCAAAAGACCGGAACGATTGATGGTTGCGACATGATTTAGCGCTGCTCGAATCGTGGCGTTGGATAAAATCGGAGTTTGATGCATGAGCTGCATGACATAACCCAACAGTATTTCCGTCTGAAAGTCTTTGTTTCCGTAGGCGGTCAATACATAATGGAGATTGATGGCTAAGGGGAGAATTGCACCTTCTTCTGTAATGGTTTGATGATGATCTGGTTGGTTGCGTAGTTTGCTGCCTTTAGCATCGCGCCCATCAATATCTGCATTACGATTTTCTGAAACCTGGTAGAGAAACAGATTTAGCTGAGGTTGACCATCGACTCCAATAGAAATCTGATCTGGAGGAAGTGTGGTTACTAGCACATTTCCCATACTCGACAGGGCTGCATTCTGAACCAAGCCATCTTCTAATAAGTTTTTGAATACAGCTGTTATCGCTGCGATCGCTAATCCATTACTCATAAGCTTCTACTTAATGAATGGGTGTAATAAATACTAATAAAAAAGTAGAGCTACTTTTTTATAAAAAAGTAGAGCTACTTTTTTAGCATCTCGATAACTATTCAGGGACTGCTTGTATACTTCAGCACACCATTAATATTTTCAATTCCTTGCAAGACTACTGAAGTCCACATAGTTGTGCCATTTCTTCTATTACAAGCAGCTTTTAAATAGTTTCCTCTGATGCGGATATGACGGCAAGTTAAATGATAATTGCTAACTTTACCTGGGTCAGTCACTTTCAAAGTGCCGTCAATATTTTCAATCCCCTGTAAGACTATTGAAGTTTTCTTGAATGAGCCATTAACTCGGCTACAATCAGCTGAGAGAATGTTGCCAAAAACTGAGATGTTGTTACAACTTTTCTGATAACTACTAGATGTTGCACTCGCAGGGCTATTAATCCCCACTAAAGTAGATGTTGCTAAAAGAACAATTACACCAAATAAATTTCGCTTCATGATTTTGCTTCTCTACGTTGACAAAAATGTTCTACATCTTCAAATAACCAGATTTCGGATGCAATCCCATAATTTACTGACTCTAGATGGGGTGAGTTCATGCCCCGACACATCTGTTCCCTATTCTCTGCAATGTACCGAGCTTGTCGAAGTGTTTTCTGTTAGCCCTCTACAGCAATGAATTTAATTTTGTGCAACTACTTACTTCACCCGTTTGAACCCTTCGTAGGCTACTTCTACTTCTTCAATCTCTAGCTGTTGACTATTTGATTTGACATCCGAAAATTTGTATCTGGTAGGCCAGGCTGCTGTAAGTTCAAATCTTGCCTGAGGTTTTCCATCATCATAGATTGTTAGAAGAGCATTTTTTCTCTGTTTAGCCCAGTTGCCATCCTGAACCAACTCAAACCAGTTCCATAGAGCCGTCGAACTTGTCATTCCTCGAAGTAATGTTAAATTTCCGCTTTTAGCATTACCTGGAAGTTTGGTTTGCACAAATTTTCCTTTGTTTGCCTTGCCCCATCGACCTGAAGTAACCTCACTAAACTCAATTACATCCTGCGAATAGTTAAATCCCTGACATTCTAAGAAAACTGCATCTACCACATCGCTTGAGCCATCAAGTTTTAAAGCTAAATAGAAATTAGCTCCAGTAAAAAAAACGGGGCTTCTAGGTAATATTGCCATAATCTATTTCATCGAATCAAAATATCTTAATTGCCGAATCCAACAGGATTAAAAGAGGAGGTTTGCCCTCTATTAAAAGAGGGCTATTGATTTTTGCGTGAGAGCAATACGAATATTACCTATTTTTCACGCTTGATCTCTTGAGCAACTAACTCTAACGTTTCAGTAACTATTTCTGCTCCACCAGCCTTCATTGAAGAAACCGTATACTTGCAGGGAAAGCATTGCTTAATCTGCCATTCCATAACTGGATTTCCGTCAAAATACCCAGTAATTTTTGCATCTTCAAGTTGTGCCTTATAGTCAGGATTCTCCTTGCCAAAAGGATTAACTTTTGCAAACCATTCATAGGCACTCTTACTCTCAGTTCCAGACAAAACAATCGTTACGTTGATAGATTTGACAGGTCCCGGCTTTGATTGCCTTACTTTGACCCCTTTTTCCCCAGTTCCAGCAACCTGATCGGTGGTAGTAGCCTCCATCCCCATATTACTGAACTCTTGGACTGGTAAGTCCTTGACCTTAGACCCTGCAGTAAAGTAAAAATCCGAACAAGTGATGAGTTTTTTATCTGGCATGATTTTCTCCTAGTTATTTCGTTCAATGAATAGTTGACTTGAGAGGATTGTTAGCTTTGTTCTGTTTCAAGAGCATTCCACTGGCTGATGCGGAAGACCACAAATTCAGCCGGACGTACAGGGCATACACCAACATCGATATATAAACGCCCCAAGGTCATTGTTTCAGGTGTATTGTTTTCGGCGTCACATTTAACGTAAAATGCTTGGCTAGGACTAGCTCCGAACAATGCACCCTCGCGCCATATCCGCTCTAAAAAATTACTAACGGTATACTTGACCTGTGTCCAAAGCTCTTCGTCATTCGGCTCAAAGACAGCCCACTGAGTTCCTGCTTCAATGGAGCGTTCAATATAGCTAATGAGCCTTCTAACACTGATATAGCGCCATTCGGTTTTGTCTGGTTCAACCAGGGTTCTAGCACCCCAAATCCGAATTCCTCGGTTAGGAAATTTACGAATGCAGTTGATACCCAGTGGGTTAAGGAGTTCTTGCTCTCTAAAGTTGACATCATACGCTAATCCAGTAATTCCTCTGGGGACTTCATTCGCAGGAGCTTTATAAACACCCCGTGATTCATCCGTTCGGCCCCATACGCCCATCATGTGGCCAGAAGGAGGAACAAGAATTGAACGCCCTGCATTTCGAGGATTAGGTACTTTAACCCACGGATAATAAAGAGCGCCAAACATGGAACGACGACCAAACTCATCTAACCAATCAACGACATCTTGAGGTCTAGTGCGATCGGGAGGAGGATCTAATACAACCATTCGATTCGTTGCGCCTGGCATATTGCCGCTAGCTGAACCTTCAGACATGCTGATCATGGTCTCCATTACACCATGAACTTGTTCAAGGTTTAAAATTTGAGCTTCATAGGCTCGCATTAAATCAGGAAAACATATCATTGTAATCTCGTCGATTTCAAAGATACCGAGAACGCCAGTTCGTTCGCTCCGATCCCCTTCTATTTCACTAGCAAATTTCTCAGATGTAGAATTCGGTGCTGGAGGCAGTAGTTCGTATTCGCCATTCAAAGGCCGTCGGGCTAAGGGCGGTCCGGGTTGAGCAATATCTCCAATCGAAATATACTTAGAGTTTTTTAGAGCCTCAACAACGTAAGTTACAGCCTCTGTTTGGGGTTTTGGATCCATACTCAAGTGATTGTATTCCTCAAGCACTTGATCGTCTCGGCACACTTTTACAGAGAAGAACTCACGTGGATTATGAGGTATTTCTACTTTATCCGTTCCCTGCGATTGACCTTTAATCTGGTCATTCGCTTTATCTACATTCTTTGCAGGAGGTAACGCACGAGGCATTCCATCCTGTATTGCGATTTTAATGGGTCCGTTATCGAAGTGTTCAGGCCGGATGGATAAATTTAAACTTGGGCGATCGCCGCGTCTTGGGATCTCTAAGCGAGGTGCTTGCCGTTTTGAATTTTCTAGCCCAATACCGGGGAGTTGCGTTCCAATACTTGTAACCCAACAACGTCCACCTCCATTTAGGAAATATCCTCGAACAGAGAAAGGTAAATACGCATCGAAGTCTGTAAACCCATTAGAGTTGCGTCGGGCAAAGTATTCAAGATACTGAGTCCAACTTGTAACAAGCATGGGTTTAAAGAGTTCGGCCCCGCCTCGTATATCTTCAGTAAAGCCGATAAATCCTGCGACCGAAGTACTGACGCCCTCAATCGGACGACTTCCGCGATCAACTTCTTCAACATAAACGCCTGGTGCAAAGTAGTCTAGTCTAGCCATGTTAAGTACTCCTTGATTTGTTGGATAATCGATTGATATAGAAATTTAGTAGGCGGGCATAAGTAATATCTCTTTGGGTATACATGGTTTTCCGTCCACAAAAACATTACAAGTCTTAAACTGATAGCCAAATCGTCTAAGGTGTAAAATGTAGTTTCCAGAGGTCAAATTCTCAAACATAAAATACCCCTCCTCGTTGCTAGTTACTGATTTCTCGGTTCCTTGAAGGATGATTTGAACTCGTTTTAATGGCTTTGAGTTCAGACTATTTTTGACAATGCCAGCAATGGCAACTCGCTGAGTTTTAGACGCGCTCCTGCTGATAGCTGGAATTGAATTATTGACTCCAAAATGTCGTTCAGTAACCAAAGGCACAGTTGTTTTTCTCCATACATTAAAGGGAACAGTTACTGTCAAATAAATAGCAGGCCGTATGGGAATAGAAAGAGAATTCCATAAACTGACTACATCAATGGGCGGGTCGCTAGTGACTGATAATGATAAGTTGCCGTGACCACGAAGGTCAGGAGTTAGAAACTCCTCCCGCAATAGTCGACTACGCATTAACAGCAGTAGAGTTTCAGACAGAAGATGAAGCTCTCCTAATACAGTGCGATCGCGGGCTGTAATTACAATGGAGATATCGAACCAACTGGGGGCTCTACATACTTCTGCAACCTGTCGTGAATCATCAAAATAGCGTTCCACCTGCCTGCCATTATTTGGTATTTTTTTACTGATTCGAACATCATACAGATAGAGATTAAGTGATAGCTCTCTATTACTATTTTCTAAGCTTCCAGGGTGACTAAAGTTTATTTGCTCAGTGCTAGTGAGAACAGATCCGTTAGTCAACATTTCAGCAAGAGTTTGAAGAATCGAATTCAGCATAAGCAGAAATCTAATTCGTTTCTATATACTCAGATTAAGTGATATCTTAGCCAGTGCAATCAGACTTATGTACTATTTAAATTCAGAAGTTATATAATTATTTTTCAAAAATCATGACAAATGCTCATTTCTGTATAGATATTTATCTTATATGTAATTAATTTTACAAATCATTTAATTAAAAATAAATCAACTCTATTTGAAAATGAAAATTAGGCATGAACTTTTTCCAGCAGCCAGCTTAAAAAAGACCTTTTCAAATTAAGAAGGAGTATGTCGGGAATGGCACTAAAAAAAGCTCTAAGCTATGACAGATAAAGATTTCAAGCTTTAACCCATTGAGCAGTAGGTGGAGATAGATTAGGCGATGTTTACAACGTGTTGCGTCTACCCTTATTGGGGCAGTGCTATGGGGCGATCACGAATTTAAAGATACATCATCATGGATGTAGCGATGGTGCGTCAATACGGTTCGGTTAAGGCAAAAACCAGATAGACTGAGGGTTATCACCCAAATCTACAGAGATTGAATGCAGTTGAATCAGGTACGGTACTCAAAGCCTTAGAAACAGCTATCCCAAAAGAGGCAATCTCTCAAGCGATGGCAGATACACACAGTGATAAAGAACGAAAGCGCACTTTCCCGTCACATATAATTGTCTGTCTAGTAATTGCGATGAGGTTGTGATCAAAAGCATCTTTTAAGTTTAGTTCTAAAAAATCTGGTGGATGGGTTAAGTGAAATGTGGGTTAGGGTTGGGCAGTACTGGCGAGTACTATATAAATGTCAGGGCTATAGCCTGGTAATGGTTCTCTCTTGATATCGAGTGCAGCTGCGTCTTTGACAATTTATGAGCGATGATAGAATACCCCATCCCAAATCAAAGTCATCGGGTCATTTGGGTAATTCGGTTTTGAGAGTTTTGAGGACATCAGTAGTCTATCTGTTCCCCCTTCATCCTTTACAGAAGTCTGTATTGATACAGTTATAGTCTAAGTCTCATTCGTAATATTTCTTAGAGGTAAAGTCAGATTGTATTCAACACCATAGTTACTGTGAGCAAAGTAGGCCGTATCAGGATAACGTTTTAACATGGTTGCACTTTGAATTTGTCCAGTGCTGAGAGTAATTAAATGTACAGTTCTCAAAGGATAAGAAAACGCCTTTCCTGGTTGGGGTATTGTTAACTCGGAAACATTAGGACTATTTGTAAGCTGTGCTTACCATTGCGTTCCTTGGGATACACCAGCGACGCGACTAAATACCGTTGGTTCCCTGGGAGGGTCAAGAGGTGTTGGAATGGGATCACGCTTTAACCGAGAAGTATTGGGTGGTTCCTGGCATTATGGCTACGCACATCGAAACGCTCACCCTCAATAGGTTTTATGGAGAATTATCAGTTTCAGTAAGGACAATTCTAATTCCATATTCAGGAGCAGTTGCTAATATCCGGTCAATCACTTCTTGAGTTATAGGTAACGGTGGAACTGACGAATTCTCTACTTTAGTTCCGACTTGTGCAAAAAAATTTTCTAGTCCACTTGGAGTAGCCCAAATCAACATTTTGGCTGGTGCAAAACCAATATTTTTAAAACTATGGAGTTGACCTTTGGGAGAATGCAAGAATGTTCCCGGAGCTGCTACAACTGTTTGTTCATCAAGATAAAACTCAATCGAACCTTCAAGAATATAGAATGCTTCATCTTCTCGACTATGAATATGTGGCGGTGGGCCTAATTGGGGTGCAACTACTACTTCAAACAGTGCATACTTGCCATCTGTTTGTTCGCTCGTAGCTTTAAAGGTGGTTACATCGCCTGCTACTGAATAACTATCACCTTCACCTGGTTGCGATAAGATCCCATGATTAATTGTCATTTTTATCATCTCAATCGTTTTATGACAAACAGATTGCGCCGCTTGCACAAATCAACAAAACATATCCTAACTATGCTTAAAAAGCTCAGTCATTAAGCTCCAATGCGCTCCCCACTAAAGTTTTGTGCGAAAATTAGGATAGTTACTTTTAATGCTAAAACTGATATTTTCCGAGGTCTTCTATCTAGAGAATTAGTTGTATTTATCTAAACTTTGTCATAAAAATTGCCTTTTTTTACTTAGACACTTAAAGTAACTAATGCTACTCCTTGGGCTGCGGACTGGTGGCTAAAGTTTTCTTTGCCTTCTCGACTTTTGTAATGAATGCTCTTGCTCGACTTCAGCTGAGAGAAGGCATTACCACCATGCAGTCGATTAATATCACAGCAATCAATCCGTTGTTTATGATGGCGCTCTTTGGAACAGCTTTAGCTTGCCTCTTTCTAGCGATCACCTCGCTGTCAAAGTTGCATCAACCTGGTACGGTCTACTTGCTGCTTAGTAGCTTGTTTTATCTTGTTGGGACAATTTTAGTGAGTATCGCCTTCAATGTGCCGCTCAATGATGCCCTGGCGATCGCCAAACCAGATAGCAGATAGCACTCAGGGTGCTATTCCCTGTGGGCTATATATCTGACCAACTGGACGCTCTGGAACCATGTTCGGACAATAGCAGCGTTTGGGGCAGCAGCATTGCTGAGTACCGCGCTCTGTGATCAAACAGTGCAATAAGAATGTTTTGCATAAGCTGTAAAGATAGGATAATTCTATTCATCAAAATGTAACCATTTTTTAGCCAATATGAGTGTTCAAGCCGCATACGATAATTGGTCAACCACCTATGATGCTGATGAAAACCTGACGCGCGATCTGGATCAAATCATTACTAAAGAAACCTTAATGGGCAATAGGTGTAAATCAATCGTTGAAATTGGCTGTGGCACAGGCAAAAATACGTTGCTGCTGTCACAAATTGCCCAAACAGTCTATGCAGTTGATTTTTCAGCATCCATGATCGAGAAGGCGAAAGAGAAAGTAAATTCAGTCAACGTGATCTTTATTACCGCAGACATCACAAAGCAATGGATTTGCAGCAACGAATCTGCTGATTTGATCGCCTGCAATCTCGTTCTAGAACACATCGAAGATTTGTCATTTATCTTTTCAGAAGCCTACCGTGTACTCGTTCAGGGAGGATACTTTTTTATTTGTGAACTTCATCCATTCAGACAGTATCGAGGCACACAAGCTAATTTTCAAAGAAATCAAGAATTGATTAAAATCCCTGCTTTTATACATCACCTATCAGATTTTTTTCAGGCAGCGAAAAATCATGGTTTCCTGCTTGAGGATTTCAAAGAGTGGTGGCATGAGCAAGACGAAAATAAACCACCCAGACTTGTATCGTTCTTGTTCAAAAAGTGAAGACAATCTGGGCTAGCATGCATTTTCGAGCTATTTATCCAACATTGCTCTAAGTTGTTTGTGCAGATGTTTCACAACAGTCACTGCATTTATACAATTGCGAATTGCCAACTGCAAACTGCGAATTGTTTAGTGTCAGGCACTAAAAATTTGTTTACTAAAAGTGTTAGGAATTTGTATTGGCAAAAGTATTACATTGCTGAGGATCACCCGTTTGGATACCTTGTTTAAACCAATGAACCCTTTGGGCTGAACTACCATGTGTAAATGATTCTGGCACCGCATAGCCTCTAGCTTGTTTTTGCAAGCGGTCATCTCCAATACTGCTAGCTGCGTTCAATGCTTCTGCCTATGGACAAAGCATAAATAAAAGACAGTCAGCCTTTAGGATAGTTTTATTGAACAAGTTGTCGATTCTCTGGAGCAAATCACACAGAATTAAGAAACTCCTTGTAGGGAAAGCCACAGTAAGGACAGAAGCGAAATTGAAAAGACGTAATTTGTTCATTACACCTCGCACAACTATTACGTAACCCAGTTCCACATAGAAAACAAAAGTTTCCGCAAAGGACAAATTTCAGCCATCAAAAAAGGTGACATTTTAGGTCAAGTAGAATTCGTGTTGAACTCGCTAATTTTACTTTGTCATCTGTAGCTTTACTTTTAGAGAATTGGTATCAGTCGGCTTCTGAAGTGGTTTTGGCGTATCAACTTGGAGCAAAAACGCACGTTTGACTGATTGACCTTGTTCGGTTTCAGCCGTGAGGATAATTTCAGAGAGACTTGTGGTCGCTTTCAGTGTCCTAGAACCGCTAGCTGGGACATCACCTAAAGGTTCGAGTTTAACCTTAGCACCATCCCCCTGTACCTTCCAGTTGAGAGTCACAAGTTGTCCAACTTTCAAAAACATTGAGGGATTCGCCTCTGAACTTTGATTATTGAGCGTAAAGTCCATAATTTGAAGGGGTGTTGCCTTTAACTGGACTTGAATTGCTTTGGAGAGTGGCGATTGTTTTTGACTTCCACTAGACACAGGTTGAAGGCTAATCGCATAATTGCCTGGTTTAGCCGGAAGCTCTATATCTACGTTGGAACAACTCAATGTCTCGTTGACTGGAGGTTGACATTGTTTTCTTAGTTCTGGAGGAATTTGTTTTTGAAAATCATAAGTCTTGAAGAGCGTTAGTTTACCCTCTTTGAGTTGACCCATAACCTGAAGCTGACCAAGTTGGCTAAAGTTATTGATGTTCCAACTAAGGGTTAAGGGTTTCCCTTTTTCGAGTTCAGACTGGCGTGCTACAATGCTCACCACCTGCGGCAGTGGCTTAGGTTGAATTACGACATCCAGTTTTTGCTGAATACCTTTTTCTGCTGATTTTGCCTTAATCTGAAGCTGGAAGGTGTATTTTCCCGCCAGTCGGGCACCTGTATCGACGTTGGTGCAGGTTAAATTGCGATCGCGAATTTGGCAATAACGGTTCAGTTCTGTCGGTAAGCCTTGACGAAAGTCGTAAACTTGGGGACTGTTCGCAGTTTGATCTTTGTTTGAAGAAATCACCAGCTGATCGAGCCGATCTGAATTCAAGATCGTCCAGTTTAGGCGTACCCTGCCTCCCTCCGTATAGCTAGCGCTATCCGGTTTAAATTCTGCCAGGATTGGTGGGGGAGCGGGTTTAAAGAACATAAACCAAATCAAAAAGCCGAGTCCCGACAATGCACCAACCCCTGCCAGCAGCAACAGCAGAAACTGCCACCAAGGACGTGCTTTCCAAACTAATAACCCTATCGGTAACTTTTCTGGCGTCGGTAATGCTTTAATATCTTGAAGATTCACTTGAAACGGTAGCTCTAAGCCATACCCAAAGAGGGGACGTCGCCATTTCTGTTTGGGATAAATGGTTAGACTAATTATTGCTGTTTCGCCAATCAACAAATTGACAGAAGACGGACTGCAAACATAGTAGCATAACTCCGTTTCATCTCGGCTACTAGCACTTACGGCCAATTCTCGAATTGAATTTCCGTGATTTGTCAGGGTAAGTCGATACTGGCCTGGACTGTGACTGACTTTTCCAAGAATAGTCTCTAGTTCAACACTCAAGTGAAATTTTGGCTTTACCTCTAAATACACCAGATCCAAAAAGACCTCCTCTGGAGCATTATCAGAAATGAGCTGGAGAGTCGGTGAATAATGACCAGCAGGCATGTTTATTGGATAATGGAACTCAATGATGATTTCGCCTTGACCTCCAGGATTAAGCTCCAAACCATCGGTACTGGAAACGACGCCTAACTCACTCAGTTCGTTGGAAGGATATTGAATCGTAAACCACGTTTTATCCAAGTCAAGACAATAGAGCCGAAACCGATCCACTCGACTGGAGTGGTTGTTCACGATTACTGATAGCCTCTGGTGCTGGTTGGGCTGAATTAGTAAGGGCTGAACGGGACTAGTTGCTGGGTTAAGTGAAAAGGTAAGCTTTTGTGACCGTATAACAGTCTGCTCTTTGACTAGAACTTCAAGACTGGCTGGGTAATGAATCGGAGTCTCTTCTGGATAATGCTCTGGGGCATCTACTACTACCGTGTAGGGATAACTTCCTGGTAGAGCGTCTGAGGGAATCTCAAAGAGCAGGCTGACTTCACAAGCCTGTTGGGAGTCGAGGGCGACCCTCTTTCTTGCAGATGGACACCATGACAGCAGGGTTTGAGTCGTGGGATCGACAAACACATCAATTGCGGCTCCCTGCTCGCCTTGATTAATCAGACTGATGTCAAGGGTAACGCTCTCCCCTGGGAAACCCTCTAGGCGGGTGGGAGGATTCAGTATAACTTTGAGTGGTGTTATAAGATTCAACATCTCTACAGCATCTTCAGTAAAGGACTATGGCGTTGCCCAAATGTAATGGTAAATGTTGCACAATAAAAAAAGAAAATGTCCAGAATGTAGCTTTACCAAAATTAGAAAAAATGTTTGTCGTTGTGGTAAATTCGGCTTTTGGATTCAATGAGCGTGGTTTTCTTCCAACTAATTCCTGTCGCATCAAACAAGTCATAATAGCTTGCCTTTTGACTCGGAAGTTACATCATATTTAAATGCTAAATTTATACTCAAGTTCGCCAAGCTCCCAACTATCTTTCGTTTGCAGCCAAGTTAATATTTATTCTTGCTGTTTAACATTCAGATAGCTCTTTCTTGCTTTATTTTAAAACGGATTATAGAGTAGACTAAAATAGAGTCCATTTTCTTGTAATGTTTTCTCATTTGATGAGTTAACAGATAGTAAAGGAATGCCCCAGTCAAGACGAACGGTAAAGCGATCGCCTTGTGACCAACGCAACCCCAGACCAACAGCAGCTAGAGTATTAGGGTCGGGGTTCTCTCTACCAGAACTGTTCCAGCCAACACCAAAATCTACAAACGGGACAACCTGTAACGTGCTATTTATCTGGGGTAAGCGCAGAATTGGTACTTGAACTTCCGCAGAAAGAAAAGTGCCATTATCTGTGAGCAAATAATCTTGACGGTAACCTCGAACGCTATCCTGTCCACCTAAGCCAAATTGCTCTAAAGGTAAAAGTGTTCTGGATGCGAGTTGGGTATTTAAACGAAGTAAAAGTAAGGTTTCAGGAGCTAAGAGGCGTGCCAACTGCGCTTGCCCTTGCCAAGCAACAAAACGGCTATCAGGAGGATTTTGATTAATCGTAGGATTCAACGCATCTATGCCCAAACTGAATTGAGAGCGTAGGGCGATGACTTCACGGCTATTACGACTCGTCCATTCTTGAAAAAATCGCAACGCAGATACCCTGGTGCGTCCCTGTTCATCAGCGCCTAAACTAGGGAAAGGTATTCGGTCATAGTCTACATAAGAGGCTTCACTTTCCCGTCGGGAAGCTGTTAATCCAAGGGCGAATTCTTGTGTGGGAGTTTGGACTATGGGCTGGCGGAATGTTAGTTCGTAATAGCGAGAAGCCGATTGGATATCTAAAACGTTGAAAGGACGTTCAATGACATTGCTTGATGTGGTGCCATAGTTGAAAGTGAGCGTTCCGTTCTTAGGATTGAGTGGTAATGTATAACTGGCATCTAAGGAGTTGCTACCATCGGTATTAGTGTAGCCTAGACTCAGATTATCTCCCAATCCGAGTAAATTGGCTTCATTCAATCGTAATCCGCGACGGAAACTGCCAACACTAGGCGATCGCCCATTATCAAGAACTATTTGACTACTAAAGGTTTTTGCCTCGCTGACTTTAACTTCTAAAAGACTCCTACCCGTCCCCGATCCTGCTGAGAGTTCAGCAGTTACGTTTTTAATCAAAGGATTAAGTTGCAAAAGTTGCAGTGCTTCTAATAGACGCTGGCGATTGAGAGGTGGTGATGTCGCTATTGCTAGTCGGCTACGAACATAATTCCGATTCAGCCGCCGAGTTCCAGTTACCTGGATATCTTCTAATTTACCTTCGACCACCTGAATTTTGAGAACACCGGATTGGATTCTTTGAGGTGGAATATAGGCACCAGAAGTAATATAACCATTTTTGACGTATAAATCAGTGATTTTAGAACGTGCTTGATAGACTTCAGACAATGAGATCGGTCGTTTAGTAAATTCAGCAGTGGCGAGAGCTAACTCTTCGGGACTGAAAACTGTGCTACCAATAACTTCAAACCGTTCAACAACAATAGTTTGAGAAGAGTTGCCAGGGAGTGGTTCATCAGGTGTAGGAGTTGGAGCAGAGGGTGGCAATATATCTGCTGGTGGGGGGAGTGGCTGTGGCAGTTCAGGCGAGGGAAGTGGCAAAGGTGTGGGTGGTTGGACATCCTGTGGTGGTGGGAATTTTTGCGACAGGATGAAATTACTAGTTGGTAATTGTGTAGTATTAGCAGCCTGAGCTTTCAGTGGAATTAAAGATATGCTGTTAAGTAATATAAGCATACTCAGAGATAAGTAGCACACTATAAGATTTTGGGGATATTTAGCAATCATTGCACTGGACTATTTTTTGTTAGAAACTTTTATTCATCTGGATTAAAGCGATAGAGGCGAACTTGTGCATCATCAGAGCCACTGGCAATCCAAACTCCTTGCTCTTTAGAAATCAAGTCTAAGGAAGTAATCCTGCTGGACATGGTTGCGATCTGCTTCGGTTTTTGAGTCAGATCGGGAGTGAACTTTGTGGTCAGACGCCAGGCCAGGATCTGACCATCATCGCCTGCACTGATGAGCCATCGTTGATCTGGAGTAAATAAAATGTTGCGAACCGATGTTTTTGAAACCTGCCACCTCGCCTGTTGTTCGCAGCTTTGCTGAGGAAGTTGCTCTTTAGGCGACTCCTTTTGCGCTGCTTTCTGACATTGACTTAAGTCCCAAAGAGTAACGTAACCATCAGAATCAGAGGCTGCTAGGATGGAAGTATTAGGCGCAAAGCTGACATCCCAAAAAAAGTCGTTTTCTCCGCGATTTTGAGCATTATCTGAAAGCTTTAGCTGCCGAGGTTGCGAGTTTGCGACATCCCACAAGACAAGCCGCTTAAACTGTCCGGCGCTCACAAGGATCTTTTCATCTGGACTGAGTGCTAAAGACCAGGCTTGATATGCGAAGCGATCGCTCACCTGCAAAACTTTGGCAGGCTTTGAGTCAAAACGGACATCCCTCGACCTTTGCCAACTCCGAATGGTTCCGCTTCCATAGCTGGTATATAGCGTCAGAGAGTTGCGAGTAAAAATCAAGTCCAGAATGCGATCGCTTGTCTGATCTTTGGGGTCTTTGAGCGTATAGAGTCCCTTCCCAGTGTTGATATCCCAGACCTGAACGGTTCCATTCTCTAGACCTGCAAAGACCTGATTATTTTTCACCGGAATTAATGCTAGCGACCGGATTGCTTGCTGAGTAATCGCGAGAAGTCCCTTGGAAGAGTTAGGTTGAGCATCGGTACAGGTTTTAGCTAACGTCCCCTTGCTCAAGTTACCCTGCGGGGTTAGCGTTCCCCAATCTGTTACGCCCCAAGTCCGAACTGAACAATCGTCTGAGGCACTCATTACCAGCGGCGATCTGCCACTAGTACCACTGAGTCGCACGGCATTAACGCCAGCTAGATGAGTAATCGGCTTTGGTATAAATATAGCGGCTGCGATCATTGAGAGCAATGCCACTAATAACCATAGAGGTACAATTGGGAAAACCTTTAAGAACAAAATCTGGGTTGCTGGATCGCTACTCCCTAATCTGGGGTCTGATAGCCAAGGCTTGAGTTCAAACTTGAGTTTTCGCGACCAACCGATCCAGGGACGACGGGGGGAGATGGTTAGGTTTGTAGAAGTTATTTCTCCCAATGGCAGAACGGGTTTTTCTGGACTAACCTCAATTTGGCATCGTTTCGCGTCTTGGCCTCGTACTTCAAGATCGAGCGTTTGCAACAGATTACTATTGTTCTTAAACATCAATTGGAAGGTACTGCTACGCGATCGCCAATTCGGGAGCCAGGGTCTTTTAGCCGGGATACACTGCTGCTGAGGCTGGACTTCAAACTGCATGAAGCCAACGGGCAGAACTTCTAAAATCCCTTGCACTTCAACGGGAGAACCCAGATGACTTTTGGCAATTATGATAAAGGGATAATCGCGGCTTGCAACTCGATCTGCTCTAGGGGGCTGACATTGAAAAGTTGCTGTGATCTCTTTATTTGCGGGAATTTCTATATATCGTTCAGAGCTACCAACTAGCCAGGACGACTCAAGTTCTGCACACTGCAAGCGCACTTCTGAAGACTGCGACCCCACATTCTTGACAGTCACGGGAATATCCACCACGTTACGAGGATAAACTTGAAACCGCTTGGTAGGTAGTCCGATCCGCAGTAGATTTAATTCACCGCTAGGTTCTAAGCTTAATCGCAGAACTAATCGTCGTTCTTCAGAGAGTTGGGGCGAAAAAACCCGCACCGTTAGATTGACGATTCCAACGAAATCAGGGATGGGAGAATCTAAAATCTTAACTTGAAAATCAGTGCGATCGCCCGGTGATTTAGCTGTAGATACATCTGGAGAAAGGTGATACCAGTTACTCTGCTCGCCTGCTCCCGCCGCTTTAATTTCAAGTTGAAACGACGCAAACTGATTGCTGCGGTTGATTACCGAGACACCAAAAGAAACCGGTGGCCCACCGGGGCGAAAGGCTATATTTTGCGCGGTCAAGCTAGCATCGATAATTGAGCTGGCAAGCATAGTAAAGAGAAATATTTGGGCTGTTTTAATATTGAATAACAACTTTGATTGGAATAGATCCGACTTCTGTCTAATTCACTCTGGGCCGTTTTGCCATTTCTTAGCCTAAACACCAATAATCATCTCAAAGGCTGCATATTCTGATTTCAGTTATCCCAATGAGTGATACAGAAGCGTAAGTTCGGCTTTGGCTTTAAGTCGTTAGTTATGCTTGCTCACAAACATCGCTAACAACTATCTCTTGTCAAAATTTTATGACCAATATTCATTTGAATAAGTTTCTTTCATTTCCTGATTTTAAACAGGTTGTTTAGTAAAAAACTCTGGTCATACTTTTGTTATAAGTTTGTCATAACTGCGTCAAGTTAAAATGAAATAATTAAGGATTATGTTTTACTGCTTATGTGAGTTGGGTTATCGCCTTGCCTGGTTGACAGGCTTGCTCCCTGAGCATTCCATCACCTACAAGTATGTACCCGCACCCGTGGTGATTACAATTCTCTGCTTTGGCTACTGCTATAAAAAGCCAAGCTTTGGAATGTCCCTAATGTCCCTCCACCAGGGATCTACTGTAGCTTCTTTTAGTGGGTGCAAAATTTTCAACAAAATTACGGAATTGAGATAACATCGCTTGAAGTCATAATTGTCAGTCACAACATAAACTAACTGCATTCACTGAATTTCTTGCTTTACCAACTCCAAGTAAGAAATCTTGAAAATGCCCAAATCAAAGGGAACAATGCGATTTTATTAATCGAGTTTTAATTCTCAGTTAGCAAGCTAAATTCTCAATAAAAATAGCTGTATCGGGAGTTGCTGAATTAGGGGATGATTTCGCACAATTTATAACGTATTTCCAATGGTTTCGCCCGCCAATTCATCCCGCATTTATGCAACGCCCTATATCGCTGCGATGCCTGCGTCGAGCTACGCCTACATATTATTAAATAGGTGATTTATAGCCTAATTTTTAGCATTTCACAAAATCGCACTGCTCGCTCATAGGAAACTGATTATCAACAAGAAGGCTTTACTACCTTACCATCTGATTTACTTTTGCGACACAACCTTTTTTGCAAAAGAACCAGAAGTAGAGCATATAATTTGGAGGAAAGTTATGGATAGTCTCACAGATAACCCAGGCATAGGTCTCAAGCTCTTAAAAAATCTGAGTCCTCAGTCAGAAAAGGGGACTCCCCAGTATTACACCCGGAAACTAAAACATTTCTTGCAGCTACAGATCGAGCAACTGGCATCTCAACCGCAGATTCAATGGACGAGAGTGGTTTATCAAGACCCGCAAATGTCCGATCGCCAACAAGTTATTGAAACCTCTCAAATGCCTTTTTCTTTTGCGAAAGAGACCCTAGCTTACTTACAGACCGAAAGTTGGTTAGGTAATGTTTCATCCGCTCTAGCGTTAAAGCCGATTGATGCAGAAACAATAGAAAAAGGCTTCTATTATTGTCATTTTGGTGAATCAAGTCAGCCTAATCAATATTTACTATTATTTGCCAAGGGGCCTTTGTCTCATACTCAACGGCAATTTATCAAGCGAACGGCTGCCAGTATCGGTGAATATTTAGACGAACATCAAAAAAACTGGCAACACCGCCAAAAGATTCAAATTTTAGAGCATCTTGTTCAACGAGTGGGGCATCAGTTACGTCATCCTTTGGGTTTAATTAGTCTCTATGCCCATAACCTTAGTCATCTTCTGGCTCCGAGTAAGGAGCAAGAACAAGCTTCAGTCATTTGCAAGACTGCTCACGGCTTAAATCAAACTCTCACTGAGATTGTGCAGTGTGCAAGTAGTAAAAAGTTGCAGATTGTACCACAAGATATCCGTAGTCTTGTCCATAAAACACTGGAAGAATTTCAAGGCTGGATTTCGGAGAAAGATATTCAGGTTTGTTGCAGCGATCGCACACTTATTTTAAAACTCGATCCACTCCAAATCAAACAGGCTATCAGCAATTTATTGAGTAACGCCATTCATTTTAGTCCCCAAGGTGCAAAAATTTTCATTGATTGGCAAGAGCAGCAGGGCGATGTTTTACTAACCTTGAGAGATGAAGGCCCTGGTCTATCCCCCGAGGATTTACAGAAGCTGTTTAAGCCTTTCTATACCCGCCGCTCGGAGGGAACAGGTTTAGGATTAGCTATTGCCCAAAAAGTTGTACTCGACCACGGAGGGAAACTATGGGCAAGAAATGCCCCCAAAAAAGGTGCAGAATTTTCGATAAGCTTACCTCGATTGATTCCATCCATTGACTTATCAGAGGACAACGCCGCATGTTAACCCAAGTAGAACACACCAAAACCCTATCGACGCTTTTAGTTGATGACGATGAGCAATTTCGGGCTGGAATCAGAACCCTCCTAAGCTTCTCCCAGATTCAAGATCGAGCCATTAAAGTGATTGGGGAAGCGAACCGTCCGGCTCTGGCTTTATCCCTTACCGAGCAGCATACTCCCGACCTAATTCTGATTGACATGGAATTAATTGAGGGAGATGGCCTCTCCTTATTACAGCAGCTCCAAGACAGCAATGCATCAAGTAAAACCCTTGTTCTATCAGGTCATCAAGAAGACTACTGGATTTATCAGGCTATGCAGTCGGGGGCGGATGGCTATGTATTTAAGGGTCAGGTTTCACAGCAGTTGCTAGATGCGATCGCCACTATTATGCAGAACCAAATCTATTTACCACCTGAAGTTGCCACTGGGTTTTTTAGAAAATTCCAAAAAGCCCAAGCCTCATTACCCTCACAGATTGGTCAGCCCTGCAACCTGTCCGAAAGAGAAAGCGATGTTCTATATTGGCTTGTTCAAGGAGCCTCAAACGAAGAAGTTGGGAAGCAACTCTACATTTCAGTGTCTACTGTTAAGACTCATATCACTAATATTTTTCTGAAGCTACAGGTAACAAGTCGGACACAAGCTATTGTAGCAGCCATCAAGATGAATCTGGTTCAGTCGTAATTGGGTTCAATCATTTTGGTTTAGCCCTAACTACCGAGAAGATTCTATGCCTATTGTTGATTCTAATGCACTAGCTAAATTCTACCGATGTACCCAAAATGCACCTCTGGGCTGTCGAAAGCCGATAGAAACTACTGAGAAGATACCGGGTGCTAAGTTTTGTCTGGAATGCGGATTCCCCACTACATTGCCAGTTCAGACTGAACTCCGGGGCAGCTTAGGCACCTATCGCATTTCTGAAATACTTAGGTCTCAGGGAATGGGACGGCTTTACAGAGGAACTCAGATCAGCAATGGTCAATCCGTTGTGGTAAAGGAGTATTTACTACCTAAGCAATATTTTAATGCTGTGGAAGCACAACAGCGCAGAACAGCCTTGGGTCAAGTAGCAAAGGGCAATTTGACCACCCCGAAGGGTCGGGAATTTCGGTTGGTCAGTCCATCAGAAACCATTGCCGATCCATCGAGCGATCGCGTCTATCTTATTTTTTCAGGCGAAATCGCGGCACTTCCTACCCTGAAGCAGACTTTGAGAGAGACAGGAGCCTTTTCTGGATCGCAAGTACGACAAGTCCTAAATCAAATGCTCCAGTCGCTACATTTCCTCCATAGTCAGCCATCAAGTTTTGCCTCTGAAGCCATAGGTTCAGGAACTGCCCACGGCAACTTGGGGCTTGACAGCCTGCTCATAAGTGATAGCGGCTACGTCTATGTCTGCGATCTGGCATCTTGGGAGCAGCTTTTTGTCCCTGCCCCGCGCCAAGTGCTGTTACCGGAACAAGACTTAATCGATCTTGGAGCGGTCGCGTTTGCTCTGTGGACGGACCAAGCGATTCACTCTGGTTCTGACGCACCCCTAAATCCGCGCGAGGCTCAACATTGGCCCCAGGACGATCCGCCTCTAAGAGATTTTCTGCTTCGTTTGCTAGGGTTAGAAACTCCGTTCAACTCTGCGGCAGAGGCGCGTCAGGCTTTGATTAAACTGCCTCAACCGAAAACGGCTGCTGGTTTTCAGGGAAATCTTAGCCCAGAGTCTCCAGCGAAACCGAATCGAAAGTATTGGCTTTTGAGTTTACTGGCTTTGCCTCTATTGGGAGGGCTATTGTGGTTGCTATTGCCCCGATTTATGTCAAATTCTTATGCAGAAACGAATAGCTTTAAGCATCTTTTGCCATCATTTGCAGATATTAATGGTATTCAGCCAGGACAGTACCCTTATACAGGAGAAGCGCTGGGAACTTGGACAATAGTTTTGGACAAGAAGCCCGTAAGCGATCGCAAAATGAGAGCGTTGCTGACCCAGCCCAAGTTGGATATGGCAGCTATTTTTAACTACCGAACTTATGCCCCTCAACGGTCTCCACTCAATGAAGTTCTTGAAGCCAACGCCAAGGCAAATTTTGCGATCGCCAGTTTATCAACCCAACTACCTGAAGGGTTAATTCAGGAAACGATCGCCTACGATGGTCTTTTAGTCTATGTACCTGCCTATAAAAGTCAAAATCTACCAAGTGCATTGCAAGGCAAGATCAGTCTTGCCCAATTGCAGCAAATTTTTACAGGGCAACTTACCAACTGGAAACAGCTAGGTTCAGATTTTCCTGACCTGCCGATCAAACCCTATCGACCGATGGAACCTGAAGCATTACGCCTGTTCCAACAAAAAGTTTTAGGCAACGATCCGAATCTGATTGCTCAATTTAGCAAGATTGAGCAACGTTCAACCTTTAATACCTTGCGCTCCATCGCAGTTGGAGAAAAGCAGGCACAAAAAACCGAGGCTGGCTCAATTAGTTTCGGACTATTGACCCAAACCTGGGATCAATGCAAGATTTACCCCCTAGCTATTGCCCAAGAAAATCTAGACTCAGTACAGCCTCTGCTAAAAGAGACCACTAACGGTGTAATGCAACCTATCTCTCCATCAGACAATCTCTGTCTGGAGAAAAAGCCCTTACTTAATATATCGGCTTTTCATACAGCTACCTATCCACTCAGCACGCCGTTGATTATTGCATATCCTAGAGATAATAATTTGCCTGGGAATGTATCAGGGCCGCTCTTTGCTAATTTTCTCAAAACTCAAGATGGGCAGTATCTCCTTCAGCAAGCGGGTCTTGTGCCGCTGCAAACTGTACCTAAAAACTACACATTATCGTCATTTATTCTGAATCGTTAGGGAGCGCAATTACTATGGCAATCCAAACTCATCGTTGTCCAGAGCCAAGCTGCTCTTTCTTTAATCAGGTACTACCGCACAACGCTAAAATCTGCCCAATGTGCGGTACTTCCTTAGCACAGGCAGTACAAGCCCCTGCTATGGTAGCCTCGGTAGCCCACTATACTCAAACCTCAACTCCTTCGCCCCATCTCTCATCAACAATCAATAATCAGGAACGTCCTCAGTTGAAGTTGCTTCATCCCAGCGACCAAAGTTTTCTATTGCTTAGGGAGTCTGGCGTGATCGGTCGTCAAAATCTCTCTAACGGGATGCGACCTGAAATCGATTTAACAGGACTCCCCCATGCAGGTATTATCTCTCGTACCCATGCTCATCTCTACTGGGATCTTGCTCGACAAGCTTATATGATTGTTGATGATAGCCGAAACGGTAGCTACCTCAATGATAAATTATTACCTCGTGGAGCACCCCATCCATTGAGTCATGGAGATAAATTACAGTTAGGTCAGGATCGATTGATTTGCTTGCAAGTTGAATTGAGCCATAATTCAATTTAAATTGCGATGCATGAAATTCATCTTTGTTTAGTTAGCAAGTGAATCTAGAGTTAGAACATTAGTTTTATAACTTTCTTCTTAGATAAAACAGAAACCAGGGTGCTTAAAATATTATTAGACAGCAAAGAACAGAGCGATCGCTTTGTTTTTTGCTAAAATTTCGTAATCCAAGAAGCCGTTAGCAAAACCAGTGGTAAAACTAACGGCATTGAGAGATTTAACGTAAGGATTCAGGTCTAATATTTAGGAAGCAGAGACGGACAAGACTGATAACCA
>NZ_CAXTNE010000118.1:0-22876 GCF_964245445.1 uncultured Nostoc sp. | reverse complement strand
TAATCCTCTACCCATTTCAGGGTTAGTTTCTACCCAACGAATCGCACACCCGGTCGGAAACCATAACTCCTTTCGTTAAAGGTCGCTTCGTGGGCTGGCTCAAGTGCTAGTTTTGCAACTGCTTGCCAAGCCCTATCAGATATAGTGGGGATTTTGAGCATTCTAAGTTGACCGTTTTTCTTTGGAATGGGAATTTCTTTCAATCCCTGATGTTTCCAATCGAATGCTCCTTGTTGCAATTGTTGCAGCAGTTGCATTCTTTCGGCGACCTTCAATGCTTTTTTACCGTCTATACCTGCCGTCTGTTTTCCCTTATTAAGCTGGGTAACTTGACGGATAGCCAACAGTTTCGCTGAGGTGGACTTCAGAATTAGCTTTTGAAGAGATTTGGCTTTTACCAGATTGCCCTCTTTCATGGCTTTGTATATTCTTCTTTGTAACCGGAATACGTTTTTCTGGATTTTCTTCCAGGGAAACTTATTCCAAGATTCACTAGTTAAGTAAGAACTGTGCCTAATCATGGTTTACTCGGTTGAATGTACTCTGAACACCCGTCAGCAGTTTTGCTGACATCTTACCCGTCACTTGGAATTCCGTTTGACATAACCTACTGAGGTTTCGACCATTAAAATAATGCCTCAGACCAATGTGACGTTTTTACTCGTTCCGTAACTTAGATTGTTGTGGTAGTTTAGAGCAGTCCAATTCGCCTGACTCTATCTCGGAGGATTGCGGTTAGAGGTTCGATACTACCGCGAGATTTTATGAGCCGTAGTCTACATTTTTAGTTCAGGCTGTAGCCATTACCGTAAGACGCTTTTCTAGGACTTATTTTACTCATGCTACCTCCCCATTAACGCCAGTGTTGTTACCTGCTTGTTTTACAACTGATTGCGTCCTGCTGGCAGCTTCACTCTGCTGGGATGTCGCCCGCTCGGTGTGCCCAGGTAGGGAGTCACTTCACCTCTGAAGGGTAGGATTTACACCTACATCCAAGAAACAGTTATAGATTTTCAGGCTTTAATCGCCTGCGAATCTACCTAACTCATACCCCTCTAATCACTAGAGGCTCCTAGTTAGAACGAGCCGCACCAAACCAAGGAAATAATGGCACTCCCTGAAATAGGCTTTGCCAGATTCCATCCGTGCTTAATAGAGTGCCGATAAAAAATCCTAGCGCTCCTAATATCTGTGTGCCTGATGAACCGGGGGTAACAAATTGTGCCAAAATGTGGGACACAAAAGATAGCGGGATTGAGATAATATCTACAATCCAACCTGCAATTATCTCAATATAATCAGAGACAGTTCTGTTCTTTTCTGGCTGTTTACCCGAAGTCGAATTTTCAGTATTGGGAGTTAATGCCATTTTTTCATTCCTTTTTACATCGCTGGTGCATTGTTACAAACATTTCTGTAGTGATGCTTCCACAGCCATTTCCGTTTTTCAATTCGCCCTATGCAAGTCCCAGCCGAGTCATAAACAAAAATAATTTCCGACTCTAGCCAACCTGTAGTATCCGGTTGGGGATTGCGTCTGGGATTATCAACGTATCGCCTGATTTTTAATTTCTGTCCGTTGGGGATAACTCCTGCTTGAGCTAATTGCTCTGCCGTTACTTTGCGCTGCTCTATCCGAGTTCGTTCAATTTTTTCGCTGTTCTCAATTTCTGCGGCAGTATTAAATGCTTGGAATTGAGCTGGTAGTTTTGCAAATAAAGGGGATGCAATGCACACTATTCCAATTAATCCCAGTGTTGCTTGCTTTTGATATTTGGTACTGCGATTGCTCATTTTTTTATTCCCCACTAAGGGAAGTAGGGAAACACTAATCACTTGAAATACTTGACCTGATTTACTAAAGCTTCAATTAATCCCACTTTGTCGCCTGACTGTAGTTCATCCATGCGTTCCATAGACTCTGACACGCTTGCTCGAATGTCGTTTTCTTGTTCTGCACATAAATCTTCTGCCAGTTTCACAATCATCCACAGGCGTTCACAATTGTTGAGTTCTTGAAACTGTGCGCCCCAGACATCTTGCATTTCTGCAATTAATCCCTCATCACCAGGGGTGTAGGAACAGTAATACCCTATTGGCTTTACCATGATTTAAAATCCTTGTGTAATTTCGTGAAAACGGCGAGAGAACATACTCTTTGGATAAAGCGGTTGCACTTACTTTGGCGAGTCGAGCGCATTCGCTTTATATACATTTGGTAGATTAGATTCATACAACTTCCTCGAATAAATCCCCCAGTTGGGCATCAAATTCATAGTTTTCTGATTCGGATTTAATTGGTAATGATGCTGAGACTGATGATGAAATTGTTTTGCTGCCAATTAACCCTGTAAACCAGTTAAATACCCTGACTAACGAGATTTGTTTGAACATTCCATGTGCCAATTTGTGTTCGTAGAGCAGCGCATTTACGATTGTCGTTAACTCCGTACCGGAGATTTTATCGGGAGCTTTTCCCAATACTCTTACTGCGTGAGTTTGCAGATATTCCTCAATATGCGGTTCCAATCTTACCCGCCGATTCTCAGCCATAATTATTTACCTCGTGCTAATCTTCCTGTGGCTATTCGCTCTAATCCAAGTGCATTAGCCCAGCATCCTTCTGGTACTGGACTAATACCTTGTGATTGCAACATTTTGGAAACTCCAGGCATTTCTACCCCACCGCCCCAGGCGACGAAACTCTGGGCGACATCCCGCCATTCTGCAATTTCTTTAAATGCCAACCGCAACCTATCTTTAAGCCACGGGGTAAGGTGATGGGCGTAAATGTGGCGGAAGTTAAAGTTACGAGTGCCATATTGAAAATTCCCACTTTCTATTCCCTGGCGAATTGTTTCGATATTGCCGGACTTGCCACTGCCCAAAAATTTAATTAATTCGGGGTCGGATGCAATCTCACTTAGCAGGTCGATGCAACCTGCCACTTCCAAAACCTGACGGTGGATAATTGCACCACCTGGGGCAAAAACTGTGGGGATAATTGTCGATGTGCCGAAGTCAATTGCTATAGCCTGGGCTGTGCGGTCAATTAATGGCTCTGGTTTTGCTGCAACACAATAACTGTAAGAGCCTGCACCTTCTGGCACAACTAAAGATACATCAAGGTTTACCAACGATGAATGATTGTTCCTACTGTTAAAACTGACGAGATGCGAACCATTGATTTTGCTGGTAAGCGCATCTCTAAAAAGCTTGGCGTTGTGAATGCTTAGTACTAGATATAGATTCCACTCATGCCGGTAGGGGAGGGTTGCTAGTCCACCAAGCAATGTGTGCAAAGAGTATTCCACTTTTAGGGTTGAATCATCACTCAGCTTTATGTGGGTACTAGGAGCTTTCCAGGCTGCGAGGGAGCCTGTTAAAAATTGCTTGCCAATAAGTTCTGCGCGATCGCCATCTTGGTAGAAAAAGTAGCCTCCGTCAGAGGATTTTAAATCATCTTCGAGGTCGGTCACTTGCACCACTTTGGAAGGAATGCGAACTCTTGTTCCGGCGATCGCCATTTTGACTAGCCCTGCCCCAGTATCGATGCCTGTGGGCATTGCTGGAATGCTTTGGGTTGTTCCAGCCGTGATTGGCTGCGTTATTAACATTTTCAAAATCCTCTACAAAGATTAATTAATTCAGCAAAACGCTTGTTGGGGCTGGATTTGGTGGTATTTATCGACAATAAAATTCTGTTACCTGAATTCGGATGAATTAGGCTTCTGATAAGCGTTATGGGCGTTTTTAGTCTATATCTGGTAGGATAACGAAAGGTGACGACACCTGTCAACACCAAGAACAAATTTTTCTAAAGGAGGTGGATAATGGCATTGATTGTATACACCTTACTCATGCCTTCTGATAAGCCGCGAATTACGATCCGAGTCTCCGAGGAGGAGTTAGACGAATTACAACAAGCTGCTGATGAACAGTACAGAACTGTACCAGCGCTGGTACTCGTACTGGTAAAAAAATTTCTAGACGAACGACGTAAAACACAAAACCCTTCGCCTACTAAAAAAGCGAAGGGAGGAGAATGATAAGTGCAGCTTAAATTTCAGCCAGCGTAGTAATACAAATATTGTTCGCTGTAAATAACCATGACTATCCACGCTTCAACAAATTAGTAATTCTTTATTAAATGACGCAGATAATAGTGGTAGAAAATTTTTCATTTCTGCATACTGGATAAAATAATAATCTGACTTTGCAGCCAGGTTATTTAAAATGATGAAGAATATTTGAGTAATTTAATTAAAACTAACCAACTTTTAAGTCAAAATATTCGATATTTAGACCGTCTGCAACCTTTTTTAATTCTCCAATTAATTCTGGAATGATAATAAGAGTTTGTTTTTGTATTGAAATCTTTGAACGATTCAGCTCATCTCCAATAATGTAAGAAATAATAGCATGAGTTTTCTCAGAATCAAAAAGTTCGCCTTCTTTAAAGCTTTCTAATGATTTGTTGAAAGTATGATTGGCCAAATCGCTGTCAAAGCTTATAGGCCCAAGCATTTTAAATTCTAATTCGCCGCTACTGTCAGAAAAAAGTGTTACCGCAGTAGACGTATCAATACCTTCAATTATTTCTTCAATTTTATCATCAGGAAAACTTTTAAAAATTTTTTCCAGCACCTGAAGCGACCAATCTTCTCTAAGAAGATAGAGGATTCGTAAAAAGATTACCTGTTTCCAGGTATAGAGAATAGGGTCTTTTTGAGGTTGAACAATTTTTGAAACGCTGAGATTGTACAACCGTTTTCGACTAAAGCCAGTCAACGTGACGACTTGTTTCTCTGAAAACATGGCAGTCTTTTCCGGCATCGTCAATCCTTGCTTTTACTTTACCCTTTTACCCTTGAATTAATTATAAATATTGTCTAGTCTTGCGACAAAATAACCAAAACGCGCAACTTGGTGTATACTTGAAAAGAGTGATGAAAGATATTCTGAGTTACTCAATTTTCAGAGCTAACTGGTACTCCACCCAAGACTCTCTTCAAGTTTGGACGACTAGAAAAGTCTTGAGTAAGCCAGTAGCTCCTTAACAAAAAAGCGAATCTACCGCCAAGGCTAAATGTACCAAGGGGGCAATTCACGAAGCGAATCTTCTACCGACTAGGAGAAATTCACTTTTAGGTAATCCACTAAGCAAGCCTTCTTCTATTGGCTGGCACAGTTGTATACCACTTTTTCATAATAACACTCCTTTGTAGACGTAACAAGGCTTGAAGATTCGCTTCTCTTAAGTAAAGGAGAAGCATGATAAAACCTGTAATTAACATCCACGACAAGGACAAAGACTGGGATTTCAGCAAGCTATGCACAAACTTCCTGAAGGTAGAGGGGACATTCGAGAATGTGCAGTTCCATATTAGCGTAGGTCATCTCCTCTGCGCTGCATTACTAGTAGGGACTGTACTCCAAGACCAAGCTGACAGTACAAATGCCGTAGAAGCTTCTACGGAAGCGGCTAACTGCTTGCTGTTAACTCCAAGCACAGGTAGCTAGTCGTGGTCAAAAACAATCAAGGGGCATTTGCCCAAAATGTTGTTCAGTCGAGTGTTTCACAGCCGCCAAAGCATTCCTCTACAAAAAAACTTCATTTACCAGCAGATCCGATAGGGCAGAGATATGTAGCACGCTTCTTCCATCCCTATGGGGCAATAATTGCCGACGCACCGACGCTGGAAACAACAGCAAAGCCAGAATGGAGAACTCTCCAACATTTTTTGCAACCCTCACAACTATGGGAATTGCACCAAGATGAAAAAACATTAGTAGGTATTCGTTTTGGATCTGAAACTTTGTATGGTGCAATCGATTTGGATGCAGGCGGCGATTATCATAATCCAGAAGCTGTATCTCGAATTAAATCAGCTTTGGAAAGCATTGGCATAGTATCGGTAGTCCCATGCCAATCAACTTTTAGCGGTGGCTGGCATTTAATTCTGCCTTTTTCCGAATCACTTAAAAGTTTTGGATTAGCCTGTGCAATTGATCAAGCCATAAGACATGCAGGTTTTATTCCTCGCCCAGGACACCTGGAGATTTTTCCCAATCCCAAACCCTATAGCAAGGAACAAGTAACTAACTATAAAGCTATCCGTTGTCCTCTCCAACCAAGGAGTGGGTCGTTTCTTCTTGACGACGAATTGCAACCAATCAGCAATAACGTTAAAACCTTCCTTGATCATTGTGATCGCGCAGCAGCTAGGCAAGATATTGAAGAAATAAATAAAGCCATTAGCACAGCCAGAAAGCGCCACAAACCTCAAGGGGACAGCAAACAAACTACAGATATAGATGAATGGTGTGCTGATTGGGAAAGAATAATTACCACCGGGTGGACGGGTAGCAGCCAGACCAACACCATTATTCAAATTATTGTTGGTTATGGGATTGTATTTCTAGGGCTAGATGGTGAAGAATTAGTAGACTACGCCGTAAACACTGCCATCAACGCTCCTGGTTACAGAGAATATTGTCGGCATAAGCATGAGATAAGAGTTAGAGTCCAAGATTGGGTAAAGTGTAACGAAAAAAATAAATGGTACTCTCCATACGCCAGCAACCCAGAGAGGCCATTAGGTACGTACTCGGCAACATTTGAGTTTGCGATCGCTCGTGGCACTCACGCATCAAACCGAAACAATAATATAGTACAGTTCGACCGACGAAAGGATCTGAACAGGCAGCGCAGCCTAGAAGCTCAACGACGCATCCAAATAGTCGTTAGAACTTTTGAAATTAGTAGTACTTTACCAGAGGGTACGACAAATCGAGCGAAAGCTATCTGTGTGGAATACAAGCGTCGATTTAACAAGTGCCTAAGCCAAGAAACACTTCATAAGCACTTGCATCTATGGCATCCCAAATGGTACATCTGCGATCCTTGGATGGAAAATGCCCCAAACCCTTGTGGAATAAGCAACTACGGTCATTCTCCTAATGTTGAAAGCATTATTTTAAGCCAACAAGAAGCTTCAAACCCTTGTGGAATAAGCAACTACGGGCATTCTCCCTATATGAAGGTTTGTGAGAGATTCTTACTGCCTGCCTCTGCCCCTCAAGGGCAGAAAGCAGGCAGTAATCAAATTACTGAAAAGTTGGATATTGATTCATTAGCATCTTCAACTGTTTTATCCGATGAAATTAACAATCAAATCAATTTATATAAGAATTGTAAATCTGTTAGTAATTCCGGCGCGGTTGAAAAAGTCAATAAGGAAAACTTATCAATTAATTTGAGCAGTAGTCTCTATGCTACTCCCGAAATTGCCCCATCCCAAACTCCTAGTAAGGACTTGGCTACATTAAATGGTTTACCAGCAGCAACCTCTGATTGTGTGGAGGATTTTCATCAAGTTGCTCGACTGCGTATCCAAGCCATATCTCATGCCAAAAACATAGTGAGGAAATATCGCACGATTGTAGGTAAGCTTCCCAAAGGCTCGGACTACTTGCGTTTAGAACAGATTGTCAAGATGCAATTCTACCTCGATTCAGGATACCCAGCTTTAATAACAGAGGCTAATTGTTGGGCAGATGCTAATCCTGGATGCCTACCATTTTGTTTGGAATCAGCATTTGGAGAGCGAGACAATAGATAATCAGATTTATTTCTCTACTTCTATACAAAACTGCCCTCAAAATTCGGCCAGATTAGAGATTTGCGCTTTTCTTAGTGCCATTAAACCAAGGTTATTTGTAAGCGAACCCCTAAATTTATGCGTCGCTTTGTCAAAGCTGGATGCACTCTGACTCTGATTTTTTCCCAAAATTGGGAAAAACCAGTTTTTTGGCAAGTCATGTCCGTTACAAAAGTTATGCCGATTGAAACTTTCAGAGCATAACTTCTATGACCGCACTAACAAAGTTTGGCTCCTGGCGTACCCGCTTGCTAAAAGTGCGATGCCTGCGGTGTTCTTGTTGCCATCACTGACCACTGCCACCAAAGATTTTTAACTTTTCAATTTTTCACAGCGCGATCGCTAACTCCTAACTCCCCATTTTTACCCGTGGTGCGATCGCACCAATTTGTCGGCATTGCTGTACTATTTTGACAATGCTGACTTTTATACAATGTTTGCTAGTCACCACTGAGAATAGCCTCATTTTGTATCAGATGTTGATACCGTAGTCACGACCTCTATATAAATAGAGATTAATCATCGTGACTACCAAATTCATCATGATTACCAGACCATGACTACGAAAATGTAGAGCAACAGATTATTTGACCACTGCGACAAATTACAAGTTAAGTTCTTCAAACTTGTAAGCTTCGCTATGGAGGAATTTAATTTTTATGGTTTCTGATATAAACTTGTAGAAATTGCTTGAACAAGCGATATAGAAGAATTTGGATTATTGACAAAGAATCTGCCGTTTTGGTCAAATAATTTGTCCCTCTACGTTTATCTAAACAACAACCTCTAGTAAATGCACAGGCGGAACGCATCCGTGAGAGGACTACTCCTTTAATGACATCGAGTATCCGCAAAGCGATCGCTGACCCCGACCATGTGAACTAAAACATCTCAGCAGGATTTCAGCGAACTCGTCTTGTTGTCGATGCGCTCGATCGCTAGGTTGGCGCGGTAGCCGCCCGCAGACTGCCGTAGTAACAGCGTCTTGTAGTTAGCACCGTCGTATAGACACCATGCGCTGCCAGTCCGGTTCCAGATTGACGTGACCTTGTTGTTGAACACATATCCACCGATCGGGTTAGCCAGATTGGCAGAACCTTTGGCGAAATACGCAAAAGACCCGTTGTAGGTGGAGTTCGTCCAGATGCAGAACTTGCCGGAGGGGCAGTCGGCCGAGTTGGCGGTCGCCGGGGAGGCGATGCCAACGGCGGTGACTAGGGAGGTCATCGCGAGCAGCAACGTTAGGGCGGGGCGTGCAGTCTGTCGGGAGCGTCGCGAAGCGGCGGCGCTCTTATCGGCGGATGTTATGGGTCGCTCCTTCATCAGTGTTTCATTCCTCTGATATACATCTTTAAGTACATATTAAAAATAATTTTTTAACCTTACATCAGCTATTAGGGGGTTGCCAAGCGTATTGTACTAGTGAAAGCATATCGGGTTAAAAGTGCCTAAAGTATTTCGCACCAAATTAATCCGCATGAGCGATCGCTGATAACTTAGACGAGGTTATTGGGCAGGGCTGTGGCGAGGTGGTGATGAATTGGGGAGTTTATTCGGCCTAGTCAGAGCGTGAATTTTGCGAGGTGAATTTGGGCGAGGTGGCCTGCTGAGAAATTGGGCAGGTCATCTTGCGAGGTGTGTGTAAGTAGCGAAGTGTCGAAGTGAGTAAAAGTTCAAGGGGCGACAAGCGAGCTAAAGTACTTGCTGTATAAGCTTCATAGCCCTTAAACCTCGCTGATAATATGTCTGCTTATTGCGAATATGGGGTTCAGCCGGGATACGCGCAAATTGGGACATGTTGTAAAGTTATGTTACGCAGATGTTTGAAAAACCTTGATTTGACGTTGTTTCAATACCGGATTGAGCGTGTTCTCTCTTGTGAAGACATTCCCTAAAAAGGTCATTTATGGGCAAGTTTAAGGGACTGAATAGGGCGAAGAATTGATTTCAGTGTGCAAAAAATTGAATGTTCATCTACCATTTTTGGGCAAGTTAGTAAATCACTAGACGACGTTGCGTAATATTTGTTTACAACGTGTCCCAATTTGCGCGTATCCCGGCTGAACCCCTTGAAGGGGTTCAGCCGGGATACCTTCTCAGTGGGACACGTTGTAAAGTTTTGTAACGCATAGAAAGCGAAACCCCCTGCCTGGAACGTATTGTGGTAACGCTAAAGAAACTATCAATTACTTAAATGACTTTGTGTTGTTTCCGCGACTCATTGCTGACGATATTGCTTCCAAGTTGCATTCAGTTCGTCTGCCATCCTGTTCCATAGCCACGTTGGTATGAGTGGGGCAGAAGCACGAGCGATTTGATATTCGCTCATCAACTTGATGGCTTCTGATTCCTGGACACTTTGGCTTGCGAGAAGATTCTCGGTAGACTTCTCAATTTGCCCTGCTTTGACACTGAAATTGTGATATCCCAAGACTAAACGAAATAGATTTAATGAAAAAACTAGGGTCAGAGCAGATGTCACAATCCTTCCTAGACTGGACAGAATCTGTTTGTTGTCAATGGCTTGAACACTGATGAGCAGGATAAGCACTGCACTTGCGACCAATAAGCAAGTCCCCGCGAGGTAATAGTTCCGCATCTGCTCCGACAAATGTTTGCTCCACCAAGCCGATTCCTGCAAATTTTCCAGCGCCCGTTTTGTACCGGGAGATTCTTTACTAGCGAAATAGTCTTCAGATAGGGCTTTTGCAACCACAAGCTTATTAACCTTCGATGGACTCCGCATCAGTAAGTCTGAAAATTCGGCACCTGAAATTGCCCAGCCGAAAGAATCACGTCCGTCTAACTTCCGTAGCCAAGCTTCCGCTGTACCCTTGTGGGTATCTGAGCGCCACGCCAGCCAATCCGCCATCATTGCCAGGATAAACACGATCACTGGAGCATAGGCTGGCACTAACGGCAGCAGAACTGTTAAAACACCAACTAGGAACCCTGTCAGTTTACAGATGAGGGAAAACCGTGCCCATCGCTTCGCTAAAGTGAAGTAAACCTGACAGAGCGCTCGCGGATTGTGCTTTACCTGATTGCTGCTGTTAACCATAATCTGGGAACTCCGACCCGAAAACTTTTTTCCACCAATAAATAGCCGTCTTCTGGTCATTTTTAGATTCAGCTATTATTGCATGACTTGCGTGGTTTGCAGCATTTCTAAGGGCTTTGATAATTTTTTGCTTCGTGTCCCAGCTAACATTTGCATCTAATGCTTCACCAAGTCTCTTTGGATCAGGACAGTTACTCATTATGGAGGAACTGCAACGCTGGAAGAAGTATTCAAGTGCTGCTGGATAGCTAGTTATTATAGGGGCATACTGAAAAGTCTGAACTACCAGTGTCTCAAAGTAGTAAGACGATAGACTAGGTTTATGTTTCCTTTCGTTCCAATACTTCAGTAATCGCAGAACAGGCAAAAGTTCGCCTTTATGCTGAGTGTTTACTGATGTAATGCTTTGAGCGTCAATTTTTGGATTAGTTCTAATCCAGTTGCCATATCCATCTGGAATTAAGAAATGAGTAACCTTATCGCGATAATCGTAGATAGGAATTGCTGGTACGATATCAAAGATCCAGGGATGGGACTTGAGATTTAGAGTCACTGCTTGCATTCGTCTGTTTTTGTCAGCTTTCAGATAATTGGTCACATAGGCAAGGTGATGCTTAATCCGATTCAAAATCTTGATTGAGTTGACATACCCCTTATTATCTGCAAATGCTTGAAGAGGAGAACGAGCATCTATAATTTTAACCCGACAAACTGCTGTCATGTTAACTCCATAGCCGGATGCTTTCTGTTGATAAGAAATCTCGACATTAATTCCCTTTTCGTTTAGCAATAGCAAGATATCGATATCATCTAATGGGCGAATTTTTGTCTTTCTAGCAAATGACCCAAACGGAATATAGATACCCTTAAGTCGTGGAAAATCCGAGTGATTATTGACTAGTTTTTGAACTTGCTCAAACAAGTAGTCACGGCTTGCACGTCCTTTATCTGTGGTTGACGGCTTTAAGTCAACGATCTGGGATTGAAACTTCTTAAATGCAGCTTTTACTGTACTAGCTTTTAGGTCAATATTAGGCTTACGTCCTAACTTTATATCAACTTTAGGTTCGCTAGGAAATTCATTTTTACAGCTAGTTGGTTTCTCATTAAGTCTAGCTTTCGCAGTGGAAGTTTTAGCTTTTTGGATTCGTTTTCCCTTGGTTTTACTGACACTTTTAGCTCCAGTTGAGCTAGCTTTTGCAGCAGAAAACTTAGGTTGTTCAGTCGGTTTTATATCAATCTGACTGACTACTTTTTGAGTGCGTTTATTTTTTGTTGAGCTAGATTTACCAGCAGCAACCTTAGCTTTTTTAGTTGGCTGTACCTTTGTCTTACTGTTTGCTTGTTTAGTTGTTTTGACTGTCGTTGAATTGGCTTTTCCGTTTGGACTCTTCACCTTTTTAGTTGCTTGTGTCTTAAGAGCAGGATCGTCGGTCTGTTTGGATCTAGCTCTTGGAGCAGTGGACTTAGCATTATTAGCTTCCTGTATCTTGGGTTCAATGACTGTTTTTTTTGTATGCTCAGTTTTTTTTGAATTAGTGGCAGTACGAGCCTTGGACTTTTGGTTTTCTGCTTTTGTGTTAGATTTATTGACCATTTTTTTTGTAAATGGTGATGCTCTGGATTTTGAAGCCGAAGACTAAGATAATGAAGAGAACTGAAGGAGTGGGCTACGAGTTTAACACCACCCCTCCAATAGACCAAAACTAATAGCATTACCGAGTTACGTTCAGTCTCCACACTGAACGCAATTTAGTATTAGTCTTCCTTACGAACACCCTTAAAAGGTTCACCATTCTGCTTTACGTCCATAAACTGTCCGGTTTCAGCATTACGCTTTACCCATTGTCCGGTCACAGGGTTGTAAGTTTGGCTGCGTTTGTCCACAGCACCACGGCGATAACCGTTACCTGTATTCTTTGCCATATCTTTATCACCTCCTTAAGACTGATGTAAAAGGTCTTTGACATTTTCTATTATAATTAAGTAAAGTGGGGTCAACAACTTTGACATAATTTTCTAGACCTCCCTGAACACCTCTAGTGATCGCAGGAAAGAATCAGCCATGAAAGAGATCATTGCTGCGAACCTGATCCGCTACCGTAAAAGTCTAGGCTTGTCTCAAGAGCAACTTGCAGAACAAGCCGGGGTAACTCGCCAGAGCATCAATAACTACGAGAACGCCAAAACTTTACCAGACAGCAAAATCCTCTCTGCTCTGGCGAGTGCTTTGGGCATTACACTCGATGACTTGCTACGCTCACAAGGTGAAGGACTACCCAACTTCCGGTTCCGCGCTCATGTTTCCTTTGACAAAAATGCCCAGTTTGCGGCCCAAGTGCTACGAATGCTGCAAACTTATAACGCCCTAGAACAAGCCGTTGGCTTACCGACCTACACCCCAGAAAGTACACCTTGCCATCAAGTAGAAGGCAACGAAAAGCACATTCAGACAATAGCTGCTTTGTTTCGCCATCGCCTGGGCTTGGGAGATGCTCCCATTGCCAACCTGTTTCAGTCTGTAGAAGAAATCGGTTTAAAAGTTTTACGCTCCTCCATTCCCATTAAAGGTTTCTTTGGTCTGAGTGCTTGTAGTGATATTGAAGGTGCTTTTGTTTTGGTAAATACCCATAACATCACCATTGAACGTCAATTGTTTACCATTGCACATGAGATTGGACACCTAATCTTTCACCGTGTAGAGTACCAAGACACCCTGATTGAAGAAGGAACCAAAGAAGAAGAAAAAGCACGAGAAAAGGTGGCTGATTACTTTGCTAGTCATCTACTTGTGCCTCAAGCTGAATTTGAGCGGATGTACGCACTTACCCAAGATATTGTCAAACTGAAACGGCATTTTCGGGTGAGTTACCTAGTCATCTTGAATCGTTTAGCAGAAATGAAAATCATTGATTTTGCTAAAGAGAAAGCCAAAATATGTGCTATCTATAAAAAGCAACATGATGGTGCATCTTTGCAAAACTCAATGGAATTACCACCAGCACTGCCTGCGGTTGATTATCCAGAAAATGAACGTTATGAATTTCTAATTTGGCAGTCCTTAAAATTGGGCAAGATTTCAGAGATGAAAGCAGCAGAACTTCTCAACTTAACTGTTGAAAACCTGCGGGTGCGTCGTCAAGAAAATGAGGTTTATGCAGTCGCTTAACGGAACAATTCTTGACGCAACAGCACTCATTGATTTTCGTTGGCTGAACGAGTGGGGGTGGCTACAACAGCACTACAGCCCGTTGTACATTGCCCAGGAACTTCTAGACTCAGATCAACTGGAAACCCAAACTCGTCAAGCTGCTAACCAATACTTAACACCTCTGGCTCTTTCCACAGAAGAGATGTTTGCCAGTTTTCTGGAATTTAACGTTAGAGCGCCCCTTTTAAGTGTCGCGGATCGATCTACGATTGCCATTGCCCGTCATCAATTGCTGATTTGTGCTAGTGATGACGGGCTAGTTGTTGAAACCTGCAAGGCATACGGTGTTACCTACACTAGAACACTGCGATTATTAGCTGAGATGGTAGAGACAGGACACAAAACAGTGATAGAGGTGACGGCAATGGCTGATTCATTAATCAAGGAGCGGGGTAAACACATTTCTCCCAGAGTTTTGGCAGATTGGACAACAAGTTTACAGAAGTATGGCACGAGCTAAAAAATCAATTTAGATTCCTTGCGTAATTCGATCGATATGGTGAGAATTGGTTGCTAAAATCAATGATTACTTTATCTGTCCTTCGTCCGCCCATCTTAGCCCATTTAGGATTCCCAAAATGATCAGAAATACTAGAGGAATTTCCTTCTAATTGGAGGAGATTTGGATATCTAGCTGGATGGATAATGTAATAGTCGGGATAATCTGCTTTTCTTGGTTGAGCTAAGAGAAACTCATTGGCTGTGATTGATGAGATCGCTAAGTTATGGTCGTGAATGTCGTACCCGAACCCTTTAAAGCAGTAAGAGAGTAGTTGTGTATCGATAATTGTATTCACAACTCAGTTATTTTTGGGAATATAACTATATATTATGGGACACAGTAAGCGGCACTGACCACTTTGTTAGCTCAGGTATGTTATACCAATTCTGTATGAAGATGCGAAAGTTTTTGTAACAGAGCGGCAGCTTTCGGCCAATCGGTACTATTGGCGATTTATTTGCGCTCCTATAATGGTTGCAGGTTTTGGAGCTATGCCGGAACTATAACCCTGGTGAAGCCGATTTAAAGTTACTAAAAAAAAGAGGATTTCTATGAGTGATTGGCTAGCAATATTTGAAGGAGCTGCATTTGCTCTAACAGTTAAAGGCGATATGTACAAATTTTTTTCAAAAGTTTTTGAAGGAGTGGATGGAATCGCGATTGAAACAGTTATCAATGAGGTGAGATGTTTTAATGCAAAAAGAACAGCAAAGGCTATGAAAGAGATTTATGAAAGGCTCAATCATGCAGGAATAGAACCGAAAAAAGTACCTATAAAAACTTTAATACCAATACTTGAAAATATTTCAATCGAAGAAGATGAAACATTAAGCGAAAAATGGTCTAACTTATTAGAATCGTCTATTAAAGGAACATTTATTCATCCATCTTATATAGATCTTTTGGAGAAAATCTCACCGAATGACGCAAAGGTACTAGACATTATATTTAAACAGTCTGAAATCAAATCAATAAAAGATTTTTCTATAAATCGGTTAATATCAGAAGTAAATATCAAAGCAGAAATGAGCAAAGAAGATTTAATAGAAAGTCTGGAAATATTATTGAATAAATCCTTAATAAATATAGATGGAGTAAGCAAAATGCCGAATTTATCTCTTATAGACCTTAATGATACAACAGCTAAATTAACAACTATAGGCAAAAAAATTATGAGATTAGTCACAGAAAAAGAAGATAAAAATAATAAAGATTGATAAAAAAGGCATTGAGCCGAGATTTAAGTAATTTTCTGCAAGAGACACTATTTCTATACAGCCGTCATTATCTGTTTTAGCTATGCACATTAGTTTATCTGGTAATGGGTGATAAAATGCAGGAATCCTCGCATTGAGGATATTAGAAAACTGAATTGAAATAGAAGTAGCGACATTTGCTGCTTAACTATTCGTTAGGACTCCCGTCTTTGGGGGTTCTAATTTAAAAAGAATTTCAACTAAGATTAGCCGTAAGCTCAACATTAATCCCGTGCTAATTCCTCCTGTATAGAATAATGGTATAGAAACCATCAAAAATCCAAAGCAGAGATCGCGTTCTGCTTCTGCTTCTCAGTTACCCCCAAATATCGCTCCAAAGCTGCCAAAGTCCGATGCCCTGATATCTCCTGTATGTGCCGCAACGGTATCCCGGCATCGCTCATCCTAGTTAACGCCGTCCTCCGAAAGCTGTGGGTACTAACGCCCTCAATACTGAGCCGCACACAGGTATCTCTGAGGATTTTGTCAGCACTGACCTTGTGAATATGTCCTAACCCATGCCGACCGGGAAACAAGAACTCCTTGCGGCGGTTGGGGTTGTACTCTTCTAAACACTGTTTGAGCTTGGGATGAACTTGAATTTCCCTGGTGTCCCGCTTGCCTTTGGTGTTGACGCTACGTAGTACTAACACGCCTCTGACACCGTTGCTGCCAAACACATCTTTCACAGCTAAAGTGCAAGCTTCGTTGATTCGGCAGGCAGCATAAAGGCACACGCCGAACAAAGCCCGATCGCGTGGGTTGACAAACCCCTCAGTAAATAGGAGATTAATTTGGTCAGGGGTGAGGATTTCTGCTCTGCCGAAGCGGTTTATTTTCATAGGGTCTAGCCTACATTGTCTAAGGGTAATAACACAATGTAACTGCCCAAAAAGCCTAATGTTTCGTGAGCAATGACACCCGATTAACCCAGACTTATCAATCGCTTTCGCTACAACCCGCATTATCTCGTTGGCTGATAAAATTACCTTATGCGAAGAGCGCGATGACCACTTGCAGGTATAATATACGCCAATTAATGCGGTTATCAACGCCCTCATCCCACTCCCCAACAAAGTCACTAGCGAATAATCTAGATTCTTTTATTTTTGCCAAATAGGGATGCTCCCCAAAACCTCGTCAGTAGTCGTAAATGGCAGTATGACAAATCAAGCATTTCAGCCTTCACTGCGGACAATTTATGGTGTCAGTCACACTTTTTTTAACATGCGGTCGCTCTTTGCGGCTAATGCCTATTGTGGTAATTGACTAATAAAATATACTAAAATTACATATATTAATTGGCAAATTTAATATTAAATACTTATTTAAAAAAGGTAATAATAATATTATTAATAACATAGCTAAAAATATAAAAAAATATTTAAAATCTTTTTGAATTTGAAATATAATTGGTTTTACTAATGCTATAATCACGCCTATTATCATACCGAAAGCTGCCCAAGCAGCAGATATATTTTTAATCCCTATCCAAGTAAAAGAATATGAACTTAATTCACTAAATATAAATAGATTTGAGCCGATATGTAAAATAATAGTATAAATGATTTGAATAAATGCTTTAATACTATTTACAAAATCATATATTATTTTTATAATAAATAAAACAAAAGGAGTTATATCAAAATTAAAGCTACTAGAAACTAGTGTTATTGTTATTAATAGTATTGTTAAGTAAAATATTAAATTTTTAACTGTGTCTTGAATATTTCTATATTTAATTAATTTAATTACTTGAAGTCGTAAATTTCTATATATGTTTGATAAAGATATATTAGCAGTTGATATTAGATTAAAAATAATTATTATAATTATTCCTAAACTAAAGCTAAAACTGCATTGATTGAATACAAAAGGAAAGTTTTTGATTATATTCTCTTTGTTTTCCCTTAAAAAATAACATGAATTTGAAAAACTATTTATATCTATTTTATTAGAAGGAGGCGATAAAATCCAAAATTCAATATAATTTACTTGCGTCGAGACATAAAGTCTAAAAAACATTAATACTAATCCTATCAATAAGGCAAGTATACAAGCTGAAAAAATTATATTTTCCCATCTAAAGGCTGTTTGGAATTGAATTGGTATCTCATATACACCTTTATTCTTAATTTTAATTTTAATTAAACCACGATAAATTCCTTCATATAAAGAAAGTGTATCTAAATTCACTTGAAAATCAATTGATGAACCTTCAAAATTGGGTCTGAACGAGATATATTTTAGGTCAGTGGAAGCAGTTCCTTTAATCCTTCCTGTATCAGGAATACAATTTAATAATAATGAACTTTTAATTCCATGTTTGTTTAAAGTAACAGTTCCAAAATTAAGCTGTTTGGGTTCTATATTAATTTGAATATCTATAACAGTATACGTTATAGGAATTAGACAGGGCTGTTTAATATCTTGCAAGTGAATCATAACAGAACCTTCATACTTGCCAACTTTAACTTCAAGCGTATCTATAGAAATAATAAAATATGTATTGTTAGAGTTAAAAGTTTTAGTAAAACTAACGCCTGGTAGAGAATTTTTAAGCTCTACAAAACCCCAAGCAAAACCACGATTCTCATTAATAATCTGCAATTTAATTTCTTTTTTAAATCCAATGGGAATTTCATTCATATCTATTCTTGAAGGGTGTGCAACTATTTTAGGATAAGGCTCAATATTTTCACTTTTACAAAGTTCTCTTACAAACATCTCTAAACCTTGACGTTTTTTTTGTAAATAATTATTCACAATTTTAATAGATATATTTGCTAAATCGGTTCTTCCTCGTCCTGCTAGCCACGATTGGAGATATTTATTAAACAGATGGTTTTCTGCTTCTTCAGGATACCTATCACACAAACCAATAAGTTGAATAATTGATGAAGCTTCACCATATTCAAACTTAAAAATGTGAGACTCTAGAGCTTTTTTAATTTCTCTATCCTCCAAATCTTGACTAGCATTTAAAAATTGATAATCATCACTACTAATATTTTTATTTGCTGCCCATATCTTTGCATCTTTCAATGCTTGTCCTCGTAACAACCTTGATTCATCCTTGTAGTTAGAAGCCAACCAAGCTGTTATTGATTCAGCGTGTGGGCGTAAATCTGCTAGTGCCTTATTAACCCAGCTTTGGTTAAATACGGACTCATAAATTTTATTATAAACTTTTGATTTTCCTTGCTGCTCAACTACTAATCCTGAAAGTCTTAATTCCATTTGTTCTGAGCTAATATCGGCTTTTACTTCTCCATGCTGTAAAATTTTTTGGTATAATCCTAATAATCTACCAGCACGTCGGTCATCTCTCAAAAGACGATTGCGTATTGTTCTTAAATGCTCAGGTTCATCTTGAGATTCCCAATTTTTAATAATCCTTGAGCCTACCACTTTCTCAACCGAACGAGGATTTTCTTTCTCAGACTCCTCAACCATGAACTTACATAACTTCTGAGTTAAAAATGGCTGTCCCCCTGTCCAATATAATATTTCTTTCATTACAGCTTTAGGATTATCAAATTTACCTTGCAATCCTTTGATTAGCGATTGAACTTCATTAAGGCGGAAACCATGCAGTTCAATTCCTTCTCCAACATTAAAAGGGGTTTGAGTTTTATCAATAATCAAATCCCCAGGAGTTGCTACTCCTAATAATGCAAAAGTCAACCGTTTAAAAATAGGATTGTCAACTCGTTTATTCTGGAAAAATCTAATTAGAGCAAAAAAGTCATCCAAAGAAAAATCTTGACTTAATACTCTATCAATTTCATCCACAAAAATGACTATTGGCTGCTGAACTTTTACTAATAATACTTCTTCAATAAATAGTCTTAAACACGTTACAGGATCAAGAAGTTTTTGGTGGTCTTGCCACCATATCTGCCAATTAAATTCAAAATTATCTTCTAAATGGCAACTTTCTACTAAAGCATAGGCAATTCCACCATACCACTGCGACAGTGTTACCTTATACTTACCAATCCCTGTCAGGTCAATTGCCGCACAAATAGTCCCTTCTTCTTCTAATCTTTGCATTGTCCGTACCCGTAAACTGGACTTTCCCATCTGCCGAGAATTAAGTACGTAACAAAATTTCCCTTCACGCAAATTTTGATAAAATTCCTCATCCGCTTGTCGTTCAACATAACTTGGAGCATCAAACGACAGACTGGCACCTATTTGATAGAAAGTGGAGTTATTTGTTACCATAATTTCATCTTCTTACAAGACGCGACGGAAATACTCACGATAAAGTTGGCAACGAGGTGTAACATGATTATTCTCTCTTTGCACCAACCCCAAACTGTGTAATTTGTAAATTTGCATTGGATCTAATTCGATCCCTACATTTGAATTAACTACTCGCTTTAAACATTGAGCTAGCTCTGGTACTCTTTGTAAATTTATAAAGAGAGAGCGCAAGTGATTATTATAAATTCCTGCTTCTGTTGTTATTTCCTTTAATAACTTATTGAAAGTTACTTTCTCTGCCGCAATCTCATACATAGCTAAACGCAATAGGTAAGGGTGTCCTCCTACCATTTTCATTAAGTTTTCTAAAAATATGTCTGCATTTTGCATTCCATGTTTTTTAGCTAAATATAATGTCTGCTGCTGATTAAATTCTTCTAACTCTATAGGTATTCCAGCATTAAAAGGAGATTGATGCACATCCAAGGGGATATAAACTTCTGTGGAATGCGCTAGTACAAGCCGCAACTGCTTCCATATATCCAAAGTCTTTCCTTTTTCATGCCAAGAACGTAACATTCCAAAGAAATCTTCAACCACCTCACTATAAGTAAATAATCTATCTACTTCATCTAAACCTAATACTAAAGGGCAATTAATCTTAGCTAAAATATACTTTCTAAAATAAGCTGTACAATTATCATTACTACCTAGTATATTAATATTCCATGACTCATTTACCTTATTGTCTAGGTTAAGCTCATTACTTATGTTTCCACAAAACCAACGTAAAAATATATCAAGATTTGTCAATAATGATTTATCTATACTAGTTAAATTTAAATAAACTGACTGATAATCATGCTTTTCTCCGTGAGCAAGAATTCTAGTTAATAAAGAAGTTTTTCCCATTAGTTTTGGTGCTTTAATTCGAATTAAAGAACCAGTTCTTAATACAGTTTCATAACAAGTGGATTCAAGACTATCTTGTTTTATGTAAAAATGGGAATTAAGCGGCACATATCCGTCAGGATATTCTAATTCGATAGTTGGAGGAGAGCTAACTATATTATTACCTATAGGTTTTGGTTCAATATATGTGCTTGTGTCTCGTTCTAGTCCAAAATTATCAGTAGCTTGCAACTGTTGTTCAATTGCATCCAACTTGTCACCAAGCTCCTTCAGCGTCCGTTCCGCTTCATGAAGCTGGTGTTCATATTGAAACTTACGGGATGCATCAGTCTCAATCACCAAATCTATTCGCACCTTTGTAACTTTCTGGCTTTGGAGCGTATATTCTTTATCGAGCGAATTTCTTTCTTGCTGCAATCGCTCTCTTTGGTTTTGCGATGATTTAAAACTGTCATCAGGTATTTTTTTTTTGATAATTTAAATTAGATTGCTGTATATTATCTAAGGGAAGAGGTTCAAAGGGATCTTGTTTAGGAAGTAAAGAAGGGAAAAGCATCGGATTCTTTAAATGATCTATAATAAAACGTTTAACACGGCGAGAGATGAGATCATTAGGGGAATTGGGACGACAGATGGAGAGGTGGTCGCAGTCCATAGGGATAGGAATGACACTTCTAATACCAGGGTCAGCACTTATTTCATTAACAACTAAAATTCCATTAGTTTTTTTCTTTTCGCAGTAAACTTCTATAGGAATTTGGCTGAGGAGATCATGATTGCGGTAAACATTGTTGAGTTCGCGTAAACGAGAATGGTTAGCATTTAACTCATCAACACTGATGGAAGGAAGAAGAAAATTACCAATATATGTGACCCAATTAGCAAGGTCAGAACCGGAATGGGGAGTAGATAAAAAGACAATACCTTTGGTTTGTTGTACAATCTTTTTCCATCTGGGTTCTCCAAAATCATGAGCATGGCGAAGCATTTGTTTGACTAAGAGACCGCCCATACTATGCGATATCAAAAGCAGTGGACGTGTACCAATTTCATAGCTATCGAGAAGAGCCAAAGAGTGTGTAGCACGGTCTACAAGAGGCATAGTTGAACCTTTCCACTTAAAGGGTTCAACTTCATAACCGAGCGACCAAATGCCTACATCTGGTAAATCAGATCCCAGCCAGAAAGGCCAAAAATTATCATCTTCCTCTTTGCCTTGAGGATGCCAAGTCTTGCGATGATGCCCACCTAACCCATGAACAAAAATAACGTCTCCAATACGAGAGGAATTATTACAACCAGAGATAGGAAATAAATCGTTTTGCATAACGAGCCTTAGAAATGTGGAGTTAAAAAGTCAAATACAGCATTAATACCTAAATTTTAACAATAAAAGGCTATTTATTGGCTGATTTATTATTGGTGTCTAGAGTATGTCTACCAATATCCCTAGTGTATAAGGGTTACATAATTTCGTGTCCGAGTAGTGTCTTTTATCTGGAGTTTAGACTAGTCAGGAGTGCGAAACTCTAAACCCTTACGGCAATTGATGTACATCAAATATAAACGCACCCACCCAAAACTTGAGCAGGAAATTTATAGTACGTTTGAGCTAAATAAGTTCCCAAGGCAATCAAGGATGCGATGGCTCCGCCCGCCGCAGGCATCGCCTATGTGGGCGGAACGCCATTGATTGCTGGAGAGTGCGGTGTAGGCGAGGTGATCACCAGAAAAAGAAATTGACGAGCGCGATTTTCTCTTCTTTAAACCGGGGTATGAGTAGCATTCGCGCAGAAAACCGGGTTAAGAGATATTACATGAGTAAGACAAACATTTTTAGAAGCTGAAACCCTTATTTTATCGTTGAGTAGTGACTCGATAATAAGTTTAAGTCAATGACCTTAGTTATCGGGAAAATCCTTAGCGAATAAGGCTTTTAAGCTTAACCCGGTTTTCTGTTCTGATGATACTCATACCCCTAGACATGAGAGATTCGGGTGCGAATCAAAGGTAAGAATCTATTTGTTTCCCCTCAGCTGACCATTTTTCATCTAGAAG
>NZ_CAXTNE010000117.1:6527-23000 GCF_964245445.1 uncultured Nostoc sp. | reverse complement strand
CGACAAGCAGTTGAGCAAATTTGTCTGGGCTGACCTGATCAAACTTCAGCATCACGCCCCAATGCTCATCACTTGTTAGCGTACTGAGCAATTCTTTAACAGTATCAACCCCGTATACAAAGCGTTCCACCACTAACTGAGCATTTCTGGGCTTGAGCGATGGCAAGGAGAACACCGCAGGCATCACAGAACTTTTTGGTGTACTGAGTGTATCTTAAGTTGCTGCAGATGTGATAGCATACCTTCAACAATTTTAGATAGCATACCTTTTCCATGAATCAAGTTCGACCCCCTAAAGTTAACGTCGCCCTGATTGGTTTGCTACTAGCAAGCGTATTTCATGCTACTCCCGTGCTGGGAGCTATTCTAACTAAACAAGAATTTTCGGGTGATTTTACCTTAGTCGATGCTAGCCCTTTCTTGGAGAACGTTTTGCCATTCGAGAGCGAATATTCGGGATTTGTAGTTTACGCTCCTAATGGGACTTTGAACGATTGGGAGCTTAACGTCAGCAATCTAGACCTGAAGAAAGAATCCTGGCTCTACTAATGGCGGTGACTTAACCCCAAATGTCAATTTTGAGCTTGATTCTGGGTCAAATTGGAATTTAGTGGTTGATTTTGGCATTGCTTTTGATGCTCCCAGATATACCTTATTATTGAACTTCAAGCTCTGAAATTACCTTGACGGGTGAAGTGGGACGGGCAGGAACATACATCTATCAAGATTCTGCTGCCAATATTACCCTGAGTTCTTCATCTACATCAGTAAGAGAACCCACTTCCCTACTAGGTCTATTGTTTGGAGTTGGTGCAATTGCTGTCTCTAAAAAAGCTGGTAAGACGAAATCTGAAGCATGAATTACTCAACTCTTTACCAAAGCTTTCTCCATCTACACAGCGCATAGCCAATCACAGACTACAGAGGTACAAGGAGAAGCGAAGTTAACCACCTATATACGTATGTTCGACTCGACCAGTTGCGATCAATGACTGAGCTTGTACTTTGCCCCAGTTCAAGCTGTATCAATATTGCTCAAGTTGACAAATAAAATCCAATATGAGTGATGTAAATTTCTCAGGATACCAGAGTCCCCATTCGTGGAAACCTTCTTCTACAGTAATTAATTTAGAGTCTGGAATAATTGCCGCCATTTTTTGAGCGTTACTTAATGGTGTAGTTAGGTCTTTTTCTGACCATAATACCAAACAGGGAGCTGGAATTTTTGGTAGCAGATGGTTGATATTTTCGTATAAAGAAATTAGCAATCCTTGAATGACATTTACTGTGTTGAACAACAAGTTGTAGGAGAAAACCAAAGGAATATCAACTAATTTCAACCTGAGTCTTGGGAGAAACAGTTGAGCGGTCATTTCGATTGCCCTTCGCGGGATCATCTCCGGTATAGATGGCGTAGGAATTCCAGTACTATCTATCAGAATTACACTTCTGATTTTTTGTGGAACAAGTGTAGATAAAGTAATGGCAATACCTCCGCCGAATGAGTGTCCTACTAGATGAAATTGTTGTAAATCCAAAACTTCCAGAAACGAAAGGAGACATTTGCTATGGCTAAGGTAATCGGGAAGTAGCCCAGAGTAAGTTGATCTCGGGAGCAATGCGATTTTGTGAGGTGTTTAAAATTCGGGTGCTAAATCACCTATTTAGGGGTGCGATCGCAGCTAAATAACTGTTCTTATTGAGAATTTAGCTCTATAAATGAGAATTAAAGTCTGATCTAACAAAATCGCATTGCTCCCGTTGATCTCCTAAAACTGGGTAAGTCAGGAGCAATTATAGTATGGTGCTGTGCTAGTAGTTTCAGTACTTCTTGATAAGGCTCAGTAGAGATTCCCCAGCCGTGTAGAAATAGGATAGGGATTGAACTCGACTCCAACCTACTTTGCTGATAAAAAATAGTGCAATCTTGTAAATCGACCCGATGATTAGTTAATTGGGATTTCAAAACCGCAACCTCATTCGCTATGACTTGGTAAATTATTTCTACTGTGATGTAATAGTAGCAATCCCACAGAGTTGAGGAAACTTTCTCAAGGATTATATAGGTATGACTTATACAAAGAAAGGAATTTGCAATTAAAAAATTTAAATTAGTAGCATTTTCATAAATTGCATCTGTTGCCTAATGAAAGAAGAATTGGTATTACTGAATCATGGGGGAATGGCACGAAGACTCATGTGAAACCTTGTCAGGGCTATCTTGTTGGGGGTAGGATTGCAGCTTCGTATGTTTCAGACAATTAAATACGAGTACGTCAAGCAGTTCAAGATATTCCTAATTCCCTACACCCGAACCTGCAACCCCGCACCCTTTCATCTAGGAGTACCAGGGATATACGCTTTTCACTCTTACCCAAAGGAATAATTGTATTGTCCATCTCTTCTTTTGAGCGATGGCGCTGTTTCGCCCGCCTTCTTGCGAACGCCAGCCGCAAGCAGAGGCGAAAAATGCTTTTAAAAACCTCTTAGTAAGAAACTTTAGAACTGAGGTTTTTACTTGGGTTGCCACAATGGAGTAATATCAAGGTTTCCAGCAGCAGATACGGCATTTCTAGCCTACGTCGGTACGGTTTACACCCCTTCGATTTGTGTAAAGTTATCGTAACATTTATTATATAAAGCAATGTTTGCTTACATAAGCAAATTCAAATAAAAAAGTAGGTAATAAAAGCGATGAATCAATCCATTGAATTATCTTTAGAACAAGAATTTAGCCTTAGAACTTTCGCGGATCTTGTGCAGCAGATGTCCCGTGAACAAGCTCAAGAATTTTTGCAGATGCTGTACAAGCAGATGATGATAAGGGAAAAGACTTACCAAGAATTGCTCAAACATCAGTGGGAAGTTGATTCCGGTTCAATCTTGGGTTAAAACAAACCTTGTGAAGTCACTTTAAGCGACTCAGAAGAGAACGAACACACAATTGTTTTTTTCAAGGGCATAGTTAGAATTAGGTATGCAGGTATTACGTTGAATTCTAATGTTTTGCGACAAAAATCAAATACTATATGACAGCCAACAATATTAAACAGCAAATTTTGGAGCATCTTGAGGCATTGCCAGGGGAGCAGGTAAAAAGTCTGCTTAAAACATGGTTGACTGTAACTGATGGAGACTTAGAAGATTTTGAGCAGTTACTCAGTCATGAATCTAGTCAAAGTATAGAAGAAATCTATGATTACGGTGAAATAGATACAACATTAAATTTCCAGCCACTGACCCAAGCGCAAATGGTTGAGCAAAGCCGTAAAGCTCTGGAAGCATACCGTAGAACAGGTACAGGAGTAGCACATGAGCGTGTGCGTGAATGGGCAGACTCTTTAGGAAGCGATGAAGAACGTCCATGTCCCAGATAGTTTGGACGCAAACGGCGATTGATGACTTAAATCGTCATTACGATTTTATCAAACTTAATAATGCTGATGCAGCAGCACGGGCAGTACAAGCAATTGTCTCTTCGGGTGAAAGTCTACAAAAAAATCCCCGTCGAGGTGCGATTGTCGATGAGATAGCAGGATTACGAAAACTTGTAGTTTTTTTTGGAAAATACGGCTTTATAATTCACTACATTATTCTTGAGGATAATGTTGTAATCTTACGCATCTATCACGGGCGAGAAAATCGACCTCGCTAATCAAATGTATCATTGCTTTTTAGTTTACTACACCCCCACCAACCAATCGCACACTATAGACCTACACCCGTCAGCATAGTTAACCCAAATCTGCCACTGCCCCAGATAGCCATTCCAGTAAGGCTCACCATCAGCCACCCCAACAGAAGAGCCAACTTGGGAGATTAACTGATTGTAGAACGAGCCAGCGCTATTTAGCCCAAGCTGCATTTTCACCATCAGCCCCTTCCATCCAAGAATCGCGATATTTTCTGGGGTATGTGGTGCTGTGTCACTGAGTGATGTTGCAAAGACTATATTATTAGTGCCTGACACCACTTCAGTATTGTGCGATATGGATAGTGATGTTGTGTCAGTTACTGGTGTAGTTGTACTTATATTATTACTGACTGACACCGACTCACTAAGAAACACTTCATCTCGATTTAACCACTGCCCAAAAATCGAATCACGCTCATCATCAGGGGCAACGAATCGATAAACACACTCCCGGTTTTCACGCTTACCCAACCGACCGACGTAATCCAGTTTCAAATCAATCTTGGCAAGTAACTTCTGAGCGATGTCTACGACGGGCTACGCCTACGCCACTGGGGTCAGTTTTTCAGAAATCGTTACATTCAAGTAATTCTTGATAACGTGCCGATGCGTTACAGCCAGTGCCTTAAACTCCACCATCCTCTCGTCACTTCCCCGCAACTGAACGTCTGGCGTAAGAAACTGCAACAGATTCAGATTTTCGAGTAACAACACAGCAGTCAATAGCTGCCCCTTGTTAAAATCCGGTTTCCAAATCGAATTTTCCCCAGCTGACAATTGTGCCTTAGCCCGTTTCGCATCACGGTTGGTCAAAAACTCTCGCCCCAGTGTCAAATAATAGTGCATCCGCAGTTGAGGATACCAGCCGTCATCATCCTTCTCAACCAAATCAGGCGTAACTTCAACTTCATAGCGACGAGACAATTCAGCCTTGCGCTGCTGATGTCGTTCAGTTTTGGTTTTCGCCCTTGTGTCTTGCAGCTTCTTGAGTTCGGCATCAGAGATGGTTGGAGAATCCGCGATCGCTTTACACTCAGCAGTATACAATTCCTGACTAGCCGCTTTAACCGACTCGATTACAGCCCCACTCTCATCATCATCAACATCCTCAGCATCAATAACGGTGTACCCATCCTCGACCAATCCCGCAAGCACAGACTCTCGATAACGCCGCATTTCTACGTTAATCACAGAACCACGTTTGCCCCAAGTCTGCAAAGACTCCGGTTGAAAATTCTGATCAATATAGCTCAAATCCGCATTATCCGCCGCCGACAACAGCGCAATGTTCGCTTGTGTTGCGACGTGTTGACTTCTGAGCAATCCCCCTATGGATGTAGAACCATTGCCCACAACCGACATCCCCCACTCTCTCACCCAAATATGACGGTCAACAGTTTCCCGTAGCCGCGCCAACATCTGCCGTACAGAGTTAACCGGCTGAACTCCCTGGAAAATCCCCCATACACCATCAAAATGTCCTCGAATATCGATGGATACGCCAGTTTCTAAACTTGGAGAAGCGATAACCAAATCATACTGGGTAAGAATCTGGTTGAGATGAGCAATACAACCGAAAGCCGCATGAGATGGATCGGCAACGGATTCACTATCTATTCGCAGGATTCGCAGATGTGGGAATTTGCGACGAAAACGTTCTTCAAGTGCCTGGGTTCCCCATTTAGACTTAGCTTTTTGAGCAGAGCAGCAGAGTAAATAATGTCCACCAAAAGCTATCGCTTTGTCCAATGCCGCAATCAAATTCTTCGGGTTACTGCCAGAGTAGTTGTAACAGTTGCCTGCTACGTGACGATAATTGTTGACGATAACGAAGGGATTAACTCGATATTCACCAGCAAGTGATAAAACATACTTCACATCAGTATCGGAAACATCGGCACTAGACAAGTAAATCTTTCCCTGACTACTCCCTAGAACATTCTGCACTAACTGCTTGAGGTTTTTGAGAACAGATACCCGACGCTTTTGCACTTCAGTACCAGAGTTGAGCAAATGCCAGAATACTTGGTCGCACTCGTCAATAATAATGACATCATTTGACCAGTCATTGGGATTGAAACGGGCTTGGCTCTCATGATGCAGTGAATCCACACACACCCCATATCCTAATAATGTGCCTGTTTCATTCGTGCGGACTTCAGTCACATAGTTAACACCAAACCGATTACACAAGGCTTCACCCAGTTGAATGCGATGGGTAATGATTAATACCCTCTGCCCTTGGTCGTGTGCTTTCGCCACCTCAGTAGCAAGCCATTCAGTTTTACCAGTACCTTTGGGAGCCTTGAGGATAATTAGTTTTTCACGTTCGGGTACGAGAAACTGGCCCAAGAAACGAAGGTTTTGTGCGATCGCAGGCGGGTAAGTCAACAAGGTAAACAGCTTAATCTCCCACAACTCCAGTGCAACGGCAGTGTTGTAGAGCGCGTCAAATGCTGGCTGACCCAAGGCATAGATAAAATCATCAACCCCTTTCTCAAGGCCTTCAGGTAAATCAATGACTCGTAGCGAACAACCCTCATTTACCAGCAGCCGTCCCATGCGACTGATGGCGGTTCTGACTCGCTGGACTGTCTCAGGTTTATTGTCTTGGTCAAAGCAGATGTTAACCTGTCTCCCCTGTGTTGCAAAATGTTTCAAGTCGGGGATGAGGGATAGTTTACCGATGGCAGTACCGTACTCCTGAAGGGGTGTGCGGTATCCAGCATTGACACCGGGAATTGCGATCGCAGCATAACCAACAGTTAGTAATGCCCCCGCTTTTTTGACACCTTCGACAATTGTCACTGGTACATTATGCCGCCAGACCCAGTGCCATAAACCACCGGGATGCTGCAAGTCCTCTTCTGTGATGGGGATGCCGCAACGTAGGGACACTTTCACCCAAATGCGATTCGGTACTAAGAGGAAGAAAGCCCGTGTTTCTTCTCTGAATGGGTGTTCATACTTGATGAGCTTGTGAATTTTCTGGCGGTCACGTCTGGGGTGGTCGGGTTTGAAACAGCCCCACATCATACTGACGTAGTTGTTGAGCGGGTCAACGCCACTGCACCACCAGCCGCCTAGTTCAATGTGCTGGTACTTCTTCAAGTCCCTGTCTCGGAGCCGTCCATCGTTGCGACGGGAGATTTTGGGACTGTAGAGCAGATATTCGTAAGGTGTTGTCCCAGACAGTGATCGCACATTCAAGTGAAAGATTTCTTCGTCAACGCCACTATTGAGCCATTCAGTTAAATGCTGGTTTTCTGAACTAGTTGTAGTCATATTCCCTCCATAAATAAACGCATGGAAATGTAGCGGCATTGCACCCATGCCGCCGGTTCAACTTTTTGTAAGAGCTTGTGCTGGCTATTAAATCCTCAACAGCCAGCTACAGCCTTATCTCTCGCCTCCGGTATGCGGTCGAAACGTGAGATTAATTCGCGTGCTAACTACTTTGTTGGTTTTGGGGACTTGGTGCAGATGTGTGGACTGACAGCCGGGGTGCATCACAAGTAAGCTGCCGTGTTCCAGCCAAAAATCCGTTGGTCTGCCGCCGATGGGTTTGGTTTGATTTGGAATTTGCGACATGACCCCAAGCTGACTGATACGATTGCAGGGTTAGATCCCATCGATGGTTCATTGTCGGAATGCCAACCAATCGAATCCTGGCCACTGCGGTATTGATTGCCGATGACAATGCGGAACTTGTAGCCAGTTAGCGCAGTGATTCTGTCCCGCAAGTTAGCCAGACTGTCTGTCCAAGTCAGGGGTTTCAAAAACACGCTGTTGGAGTAAAGATAATCACATCCGGCATCACCATAAATACATTCGAGGCGGGGAACGGGCATTGTTTTACCCGCAATTCTGATTTGATTCTGTTGCCATTCCATTTTCAAGCAGTGTTGGTAGAGTTCATTGGCTTGTTCAAGACTTAAGAAATCGGGGTAATAAGTGATGGGTAAAACTGGGGTTGATTCACCAAACAAATTAAGTTGTTGCATAATCTTGTTCTCCTTCTTTTTGAGTCAGAATTCTAGAAACATTGCAACCATACTTGTGCAAGTTTTTTGAGTTGTGTAACCGGGGAATAGTATGCTAATAACAAGCAACTAACCACTGTATTTAGCTTTTTAGTCAAGCGAACGCTTATTTTCCCAGTGTTCGCTTTCATTTTTTGACCAACACCCGTGGCTTCTTGGTAGCGAAAGCCCCCGCAATCCTTAGTGCAGCAGTCGGGTTTGCGTGAGCGAAAAACTCTTCAATTGCTTTGGTCAGCCCATCTGCAACCATTGGGTCATGGCAGGCGTAGACGTAAACTGGCTGCTGAGTGCCGTTGACCAGGCGCATTTCCTGACGCTCTCCCAGTTGTGGGTAAAAGGTGCTTTCCCCAAGTGCCGAGATGACCGCGATAATGGGAACCGCTCAAGGGGACTTTCTTTCCCAATTCAGTCTCTGCAAAGTTGACCACACCCATCCATTTTTCTCGGCTACCCACTAGGGCTTGTTGATTGTGTTGGGCTAGGAGATTAGCGGCGAAGTCTTGAAAATGCTGCTCCATATAAGGGTTGAGTCTGCCACCTGTAAGTTCAGCTAAAGTTCTCATCGCCTCGACCAAAGTTTGTAGGCGCTGCTCAACTGGTGGGAGGGCAGGGGCAGGTACAGGAGTTTGGGCAGTAATACTTGGAACAGCTGCAACCAAATCTAAAATGATGGTTCTAACTTGCGCTGCTACTTGAGATTGCTGCAAGATCATTGCGATCCTTAACGCACCCAAAGCCGAAAAAACTCTAACTTGGGAAGTTCTAGATGGTAGACAGAGCATCTGTCGAGCATCACGTAAGTCCTTTCCAGTAAGGGTTTTAGTTTCAAGGCTTTGGAATTCAGATTGATTTACTCTTGTTAGTTCTTTGACTGCGGACTCTGTAACTGAAAAATATTCCGCTATTTGTGCAGTAGTTGCCCAGCCGCTACCGTTCCATACAGCGAACACTATTGCCTTTGCTTTGCTGAGAACTTCTTGGGCACGAGAATCATCTAGGTTAGAAAGTGCAGAAGTTCTCAATGATGGAGACTCGACTAAAACATTTTGATTTAAAGGTAAACTCATCTTGCTCGACTCCTAAGTAAATTTCAAGACTTTAAACATTTACTCGCACTAAACTTTTTTCACCAACTAGTGAGAAACGATTCGATATAGTCGGTGTCTTAATTAACGTTGGCGACATCAATTCAACAAGGTAAAACCAAGAATTATGCACCAGTGCAATCCCCAAAATCAGCCGTTGTTTTGTTCCCTTGTCGTGAGAACAGAGGATCGCTCTTTCACCCAGAACAAAAGCAGGTTTTTGCACAGTGATGGCTTCTAACTCTCCAGTTGCAATGATTTGGTTTTGTGTAGCGTGAAGGATTTCTTTACCGCAATCAATTGAATAAATCCAGCATTCGTGTTTCCATTGCATACCGCAGCAGTAGCCAAATGTTCTTGTGGTTCGCAGGAAAACCCTCTCTAGTAAATTCACCTCAACAGATGAAATTGTTTGTCCCCAAGGTGGGGAGAGATACCAACTTGTTTTTAGGGCGTTAATATGGTCAATCATGCTTTTTTGCCTAATAAGTAATTAATGGCTTCGGTATCAAGAGCAGCAATGCGTTTTTTAATTGATTGTGGTGGGTTATCAAAAAACTGCTTAAGATGCCATCTCCGAATTTGGTAATGTCTAGCAGAACGTTTTGTTGCTTTGAGCCATCCTCGTTTTACCCACCTTGTGACAGTTGAGAAATTTAATTGAAGAACTTGAGCAATCTCTTTACAAGAATAGTTATCAAGAGTGGGACGGGCTGAATAACCTAAGCTATTTAACTTCAGATAAATTGCAATTGGTGTGCGTTGATATCCTCGTCTTTTTAGGATTGAAGCTATTTGTTTGACTGTATAGACTTCAGCTTTCGCCTCAATAATTGCGAGTTCTTCATCAGTCCATTTGATATTCATCTGATTACCTCCCCTATTTATGCAGATTTAGTAGAAGAATGTTCTTGAACAATTCGAGCGCTAATAGATTCAAAGTCAACTTGAAAGATGTTCATATCTGTGATTATTTCCCCAGTGTCGTAACGATCTACGATGTGCTGCGGGAAAAGCGGATTGACTCAGCCCATCAGGGATATCGATGTGCGCTTCGGTGGTAATTTTTTCTACTACTGTGACAATGACTTTCATGGTTTTTATTCCTATCTGATTAATTCAGGATTCAGAAATAAAACTTCTTCTGAATCCTGACTTCCGATTTACACTGCCCCAGTCTTTACCGCTTGTAACTGTTGCATCCATGCCCTAATTGCTGCTAATTCATCAGCACCGCTAACAATAGCATCAAGAACCTGCTTTTGATACAAAGATTCGGCATGATTGGGATATTCACACTTGTTTGAAGCCCAAGCCAAACACATGGTTTTGATTAGTTCATTAATCTGGTTAATATCAAGTAAACTTGGGCGATCAACATCTTGAAATTGCAACCACTCTTTGACCAAATCAAGGGGATAATCAAGCAAGGTGCGAATATTTTTCACTCGCAAATCCTGTGGGTGTACTGATTGAGGTACTACACTAAGTTTTGGCGTGGCTGAAATAGTTGATGAAGCACCACCTAAGAGAGATTGAATGTCACGAATGATAGTTGCCCAATCTAAATCTCTACTCCATTCCCTGTAAATTTTGCTTTTGGTTACGGCATCGTAAAGATTGCAGAAAACTGTATTCTCGTCACCAGCATTCGCAACAATAATCAGTGGCTTAGAAAAATCCTGAACTAATGACGCAGCCAGAAGAAAGCTTTTGGCGAAGTTGGTTTCAACACCAGTTCTTATGATGTAAAGCTCATCAGCACTCACGACAATATCCAGTTTGAGATTGTCCCTGCCTTTGAATTCTTTAGTTGTCAATCGCAGTTCTGACAAGTACCCAGTTAACGCCCTTTGGGGAATTGGGATTTTCTTCTCCTGGCTGATATTGAACTTGTACCAAACGAAAGATTCACCATCTACTTCCCCCTGGTTGACATACAAATAAATTGGTTCGGGTGGGTTGCATAAACCTAGTTTAATTTCAGTAACCATATTTTGTTGACCTATGCAATAATTAATGGTTTGTAGCGTAAACTGGAGAGTACTTTACGATTGCTTGAAGAAAAGCTGATATTCAAGCAATCGCTTCTTTACTAAACAGAGCGCTGTTGATTTCGGTCTAATTCCCATTGCAGATAAGTAAGTGCGGTTTGAGCATCAGCAATGTTTAAATCCGGTTGATATCCCTCGTCCAACAATTGTTTGTAGTCTGGGTGCGTAGCAATTTCAGATACCAGATTTTGGGCTTGTTCAACTAACTGGTGCAGATTGGGGTTAGACATTTCAATTCCGAGTCTGGAACATAAATCCTCAGCTTTCACACCGAATGTTCCTGGCTCAATCTCCGTTTCTAACTCTTCAAGCAGAGATTGAAAATTCGGGTGTTCATCGTTGATTTAAATCTCAAATAAATCTACACTCTTTGTAACGACAGTTGCCCAATCAGGTAAAGTTTGTGGAATGGTTTTCGCGTAAAGTTTCATAATTTTATCCTCTGAGATTAATAACCTAAAAATCCTCGGCAATTTCCAACAAAAAACCGCGTCCCGTGTTCTGTACCTGCACCAGTTCTTTATCCAATAGTGTTTGAATCACTGAATCGGAGAATTGGAATTGCAGCCGGTGCAATGGAAGACAACCGCCGCAAAGTTTAAGTAAAGGCAGCAGATGGTTGGCTCTACGTTCAAAGTTGTCTGTAGAATTAGCCATTGGTACTACCTCCAGTTACCACGGCTAACTGTTGTTGCAAAATTGCTATTTGCTGTTGATAAAACTCAATCTCTGCGCGTATCTGCGTGAACAATTCCCGTGGAGATAGCGGCTGAATTTGATTCTCTTGCAAGTACGATATCTCGTCAGAATTCTTGTTAGGCATTAATACATAACGCCATCCTTCATCAAATTGTTCAGCTAACTCTGTACCATTCGGGTAGTAATAAAGTCCTAGAATCGTGCCTTGTTCTGTACGCTGGTCAAAGGCAAAGCGAGGGTAGCCCCAGTGTTGGGGAATGGATATTGTGGGTTGCATATTGATTGGTGAATGAAGGGAATGTGTTTTAGGGAAAAGGGGAAGGGGTAAGGGGGAAAGGAATGAAGAAATTTCCCTTTAACCTTTTCCCAGGCGAAGCTTCACGCTGCTACAGGCTCATACTCCCGTAGCCGCTGCCAGTCATGGGCGGTTAACTGCTCGAAGGCTAGGCTGCTGGTGCATCGTTAGCCATGTCGGTGAGTTCAGTTGTACAGTTACAATGTGGGATGGAAAGTACACCGTCAGAATTGACCACCTGAAGCCACTGAATTACCTGGAGTCAGAATGTCAGCAGATGCAGAAGATATGCGATCGCATTCGTAGGCTACGGGAAAATGAGAATTTAGAAGATGCTGGCCGTGCTGTGCTGAAGTATCTGGGGGAACTGAAGCGACCGTATTTGACTCTTGTGGAGGAGAAGCTGTTGAGTATGATTGAGCAGGAATATGGGGTTAATGAAGGAAATGAGCCGATTGCACATTCGTGAAGATGACTTGACAGGTAAAAATATTGCTGACCTTCTGAGGGAACATCTCAAAAACATGCATGAGATTACCCCACCCGAAAGTGTTCATGCTCTTGATATAGAGGCATTGCGTTCGCCTGATATTACTTTTTGGACGGCTTGGGATGGCGAAGAACTGCTTGGATGCGGGGCATTGAAAGAACTAGATTCAAGAAGCGGTGAAATCAAATCAATGCGTACCGTCAAGGCTCACCGACGTAGGGGTGTCGCCTCAAAGATTCTGGAACAGATTATTAAAGAAGCCCAACGGCGTGGTTACGATTGCTTGAATTTAGAAACAGGGGGTAATTCCAGAATTCGCTTCAGCACGAGCCTTGTATACACGGTATGGGTTTGAGTACCGAGGCCCCTTTGCAGAATACATTGATGACCCAAACAGCGTATTTATGACGAAAAAGCTTGCTTGATTGGTTAGTAACAATCACCCTTAACGCTCAGGTGATTTGCGATGCCTGCGGCGGGCTACGCCTACGCTTACGCGAATATATTCGGATTCACTCTTTGGAGACAGTCAAAAATCTGTTGCAGTTATTGGAGAAGCCCAAGCGTGCTTATCTTACTGCTGTGGAAGAGAATTTGTTGAGTTTGTTGGAGTATGAATACGGGGGAGATATAACACCCTAAACAACTTTGGCAATTTGGCATCCAATGTCTTTGGGTTGCAGTTTCAATGGAGATATCAACACAACGGGACAGTTAAGAAGTTGTACGAGGGATAGGGTAAAACTTTCCGCTTCTGATGTCCTGTGCTACGCCAGTTGTCAAATGAGTGCTGTAGAAACGCTCTACATATTGATACAGCGCTCAATGGAGTTCAGTTCCCACTCTACAACTGTCTAGAAATGAACAAAACCTCAGAAGATGTAAAGATGCAGATAGCTGGCATTGCTTCTTTGGCGATCGCCAGCCTTTTTACGTTGGTACAGACTGTTGATTACTGGAAGTCCTTAATTTTTATATTTTTTTGATGAATTTATACTAGTATTCTTTGAAAGAATATAGTATTAATTAAGACTAAATAATTACTAGTACAGCACGGCAGAAATAAACATAACATTTGAAATGGCGCAAAAGCGCAAAGATAAGAGTTTTAAACACTTGATTTGGGAATTTCATACTTCAAATCAGCAATGCTAAAAACTCTTCTTCCTATACCCTTATACCTATTTTCAAGAGAAATGAGCAATTTTCATCAATATGGAAAAGGAGATGCAACTCATAACAGCGAGAATCAGCAATACGCCTCCTTAGTAGAGCAACTTGATTTGATGATTCGGGCAAGGTATCCCTTACTGTATGTGATTTCCGTTGAAGAAGAACCTGTGGAAGAAGTGTTGCAGCAAGTTGCATTGCGTTCTGTGCCCAAACGACAGCTTTTATTTTGGGATATTGTCCGGGGTTGGAGTGATAATGGTGCAGATAAAGGTTCGGTGATGGCGGCGTTAGGGCGAATTGGCAAAGCTGATGCCCAAACACCTGCAATGTTTGTACTGCGGGATTTGCACCCATTTGTGAAAAATCCGACTACTGAGAAGAATGCGCCGATTGTGCGGGAGTTGCGAAACTTGACGCGGGAGTTAAAGCGATCGCGTAAAATTATCATCACCACCAGCCATACTTTAGAACTTCCTGACGAGTTACTGCAAGAAGTGACAGTAGTGGATTTCCCGTTACCTAGCGTTGGCGAAATAGATAATTTAATCCAACAGTTGGTAGTACCAGATAAGTTAAATGTTTCTGGTTTGGCGCGGGAACAGTTAGTTAAAGCCTGTCAAGGTTTAAGTCGCACCCGGATTTCTAGAGTGTTGGCAAAAGCTTTAGCAGCTAAACAGCAGGTAAATGAGTCTGACATTGACGGCGTGTTAGAAGAGAAAAAGCAAGCAATCCGCCAAACTGGGATTTTAGAATTTTTCACACCACAAGAATCACTCAAACGAGTTGGTGGATTAGATCAACTCAAACAATGGGTACTAATGCGCCAAGATGCTTTTACCGAAGAAGCCAGACGCTACGGTATTCCTAACCCCAAAGGGATGTTACTTGTGGGCATTCAGGGAACAGGTAAATCTCTTTCAGCCAAGACAATTGCCCATGAATGGCGCTTACCGTTATTAAGATTAGATTCTGGGCGTTTATTTGGTGGAATTGTCGGCGAAAGCGAAAGCCGCGTGCGCCAAATGATTCAGTTAACTGAAGCAATGGCACCCTGCGTTTTGTGGATTGATGAAATCGATAAAGCCTTTGGCAATATTACCAGTAGCATTGATGGGGATTCGGGGACATCGCGCCGCGTATTTGGCAGTTTGATTACCTGGATGCAGGAGAAAACCGCGAGTGTGTTTATTGTCGCCACAGCAAATAATGTCAAAATATTACCAGCCGAATTGTTGCGAAAAGGAAGATTCGATGAAATTTTCTTTTTGAATTTACCTACAGAAGCCGAACGCCAAGAGATTTTTAAGGTTCATTTGCAACGGTTACGCCCGAATCGACTGCGAGAATTTAACTTAGCTTTGTTAGCCAAGCAAAGTCTCAATTTTAGTGGTGCGGAAATTGAGCAGGTAATCATTGATGCCATGCACCAAGCATTTTCCACAAGAGTTGAGGGACAGCGCCGAGACTTTAATACAGAGGATATTTTGCAGGCTGTAGCGCAGACAGTGCCATTAGCTGTGATCGCACATGAACAAATTGAAGCATTAAAGCAATGGGCAGCACAAGCCGGTGCCAGAACCGCCTCCAATGATGTGCTGTTAGTAGAAGAATTAAAGCAATATTCAACTGAACAAGGAATAGGCCCTTTAGAAGTCGATTAAAATAGAAAAAATACGTGTTTCCTACGCCTCGTTATTTAATCCAAAATCCCAAATCTAAAATCCAAAATTGGTATTATGTCTCATTTCACAACTATCAAAGTCCAAATCAAACACGGTGAAATTCTGCATGAAGTGTTGCAAGAATTAAACTATCAAGTTGAATGCAACACGAATGTACGCGGATATCAAGGCGATACGACTCAAGCCGAGTATGTGATTCGCCAGAAGAATGGTTATGATTTAGGTTTTCGCCGCAGTGGTGAAAATTACGAAATAGTTGCAGACTTTTGGGGTGCAAAAATTAATCAACAGCAGTTTGTTAACTCCATCAGCCAAAAATATGCTCATAAAACCTTGATAGCGACAGTGCAAGAACAAGGCTTTAATGTGGAGGACGAAGAAGTATTAGCAGATGGAACTGTGCGGGTAGTTGTAGGACGTTGGGTTTGACATCCTCCCTTAGCTATACCGCTTGCGCGGTATAGCCGGTAATTTCAATAATTTAATTTACTCTGGTATACCCCAAATTTTAATAGTTGTATCGATACTCCCGCTAACAACAGTTTTTCCATCTGGACTAACAGCTATGCAAGTAACACTAGCTGAATGTCCTTCTAAATAGTGAATTTCTTCACCTGTAAGCACATTCCAAATTTTAATAATGCCATTATTTAAACCTCCAAAGAAAGCTTCACCATCTTTGCTAACAGATATTGAGCGAATCTTATTATCTGCTTCCAGGGTAAGTGTATAAATTTTCTCTCTTTTTTCTATATCCCAAACATCAACCTGATTTTCTCCTCCAGCAATAGCAATTGTTCCATCTGGACTGATAGCAACACAAGAAAGTCCTGGTGCATAATTATTTAAACCCAATGTTTCGTTTCCTAGAGTTGTAATTTGTTGTCTTTGCTTCCAATTCCAAATTTTTATTGCCCTATCAATAGCACTACCACTAATCAAAATCTTCCCATCAATACTAAGGGAAACCTTAACAGTATTCATTCCCCAAACGTAACAAGGATGCTCTCCCAAAACATCATATTTTCCTGAACGGGGTTGTTCCCAAACATAAATCAATTTATCTTGACTACCACTAATTAGAGTGCCATCAGGAGCAACAGCAAGAGATAAAACAGCATCAAAATGCCCTTTAAGTATACGAATCTCTTGCTTTTTTTGTAAATCCCAAATTTTTATTTCATTCCAATTATTGCTATACAAAGTTTTTCCATCTGGACTGAACGCAAGGGCATAAAGAGATGATAAACCTTCACCT
>NZ_CAXTNE010000117.1:0-6427 GCF_964245445.1 uncultured Nostoc sp. | reverse complement strand
AGTTTTTCCATCTGGACTGAACGCAAGGGCATAAAGAGATGATAAACCTTCACCTAATGTGGAAATTAATTGGCTGGTTTGAATATTCCATAATTTGATAGTTTTATCATGGCTTCCACTCGCAATAGTTTGTCCATCGGGACTAAATGCTATTCCATATACATCAGATGTATGTCCGCTTAAAGTAGTCAAGCATTCAAAAAATTTATAATGATATGGATTGAAAGCAGCAATAATCTGTTCAAGACCAGCTTCTTTTCTTTTATGTAATAACTTATATGCTACTGCTTTTAACTGCACTGATTCATTCTGTAAACTTTGAATGACTAACTCTAAGCCTGCATCACCATAGTTGATAACTTCACTGAGTGCAGCGATTTTTGCTTCTAGATTATTACTTAAAAGACGACGCTTAACGCCTTCAATTCCTCCTAAAACCACACCACTAACAGGAGGTGGCGCTTCGCCTCCAAGTACTGCATCATATTCTCGAGGTTGATTGGGATTATTTGGCATCATTCTCTTTCTCGACTCTAATACCAGTATTCCCAATTCAGGAAATGCGATCGCACTTATTTGGAATTGCACCTATCCTTTATTTTATGGAACTCGCCATACTTGAATTAATTTCCTAGTGTAAGTAACAATAGTCTGTGCATCTGGGCTAATAGCAATACTAGTAGCATGGCACTTGCGGAGTTCAGCAAGAAATTCTTGTGTCTGTAAATTCCAAATATTGAATCCACCGCCATTAACAAATATTTTTCCATCAGAACTGAAAGTTAAAAGGCCTGTACTACCATAAGGAAATAAAGTATGGATTTCTTTACCAGTCCTCAAGTCCCATATTCTAATGTTTTTTGGTAAAGTTTCATGACCACTTATCAGCGTTTGTCCATTGGGACTAATTGCTAGTGAATAAGTTGTACAAGGAACCCCATCTATACAAGGATGCGGTATTAAAGTATAAATTTCACTTCCCGTTCTTAAATCCCAAATTTTAATAGTTTTATCCAAGCTAGCACTTGCTAAAATTTTTGCATCTACATTGATAGCAACGGAAGTTATAGTTTTTAAATGTCCTTTGAGAGTGTAAATGTTTTGTTTTGTTTCTAAATCCCAGACGAGAATATTACCAGCTTCATTACCGCTAGCTAGGATTTTGCCATCAGAAGTGAGAGCAATAGCGGTAATAATATTGCGCTTTCTCGACTCCCACAATGGTTGTCCGCTAATAACATGACTTAATTGCTCAGTATTGAAATTCCAGATTTCAGTTCTAATGGTCTTGTCATGCTGAGAACCACCTATCGCTAAAGTTTGAGCATCAGCACTGAAAGTTAAATGTTTTGGGTAATCGTTTACTCTCGTACCAAACATTTTATTGATGGTGCGAAGATTTTTTCCTGTCTTCAAATCCCACTTTTTAAAGTCTATATAAGTCCCACCAACAATACTGCCATCTCTTTGAGGTTCTTCAAAAGAACTACCGCCAGCATCGCAACACACGAGGGTTTTGCCGTCGGGATGAATGGCGATCGCAGCATCATTCCTATTAAGCTCAATTGTATAAACACACTCAAAAAACCGATAGGGATTAAATTCTAAGATTGCCTGTTTTACTTTTAATTCTGAGATATCCCGCAATAATTTATATGCTGCTAACTGTACCCGTTGTGATGGGTCTTTTAAAGCCTGAATTACTAAATCCCAGCCTTCCTGTCTATAGTTAATGAGTTGCGAAAGCGCTAAAAAGCGGTAATTTTCATCACTGCTAGCGAAACGTTGTTTTGCGCCTGACAATCCGCCTAAAACTACACCATCGACTGGCGGAGGATTTTTTCCGCCAAGCACAGCATCATATTCTCCGGGTTGTTTGGTATTATCTGGCATCGCTTTTTACCTGTTGCTAATACCAGTGTTCCCAAATTTAGGCTATTTTGCAGTTTGCTAATTTCTCTGCAAGCGCAGACAGGGTTCTGCAACCTGTCCAAAAGTCACCTAACCCCCAACCTATAAATGCACCGCCACGGGGTAGGTGTCCTACGTTAGCACTCAAATCGAATGTCAAGTCATTCCAATACCGCCAAGCACCTTGAGAAAACCATCCCACACCTTTACCAAAGCGACACCAGGCTTCCCAGTCAGGATTGGATGTACAGCCAACCATTTGCCAGATATGCGTCTGTACAACAAAGCCAAAGCGTCCATTGCTATATTTTTGCCAGAGAGTTTCAATCGTGTTTAAATCTTCACAAGGGAATTTTTCAACGTCTGATGGGTCTAAAAATCCTTGTGGTTTGCGATCGCATACGCGCAGCATTATACTAGCAGTCTCTTGGTCTGCATCTTTCCACTTTCCAGAAGCAAGCAAATTTTGCAAACGACTGTAGTTTACATCAACCGCAGAGATTAATGGTATATCACTGTGTAGATGGGACTGTACTTTTGCTAATGCTTGTTGTCCCAGCAGTGACGATACTGTAAATTCCAACTTTTCCGATTCAGTATTTACAATCTGAAATACCAATTTTGTACCAGCTTGTCCATACTTTAGGGCTTCTTCAACGGCGATAATTTGTTGTTCTAGGGATGTAGCACCGATCAACCGTCGTTTAACACCTTCAATACCTCCTAAAACCACACCATCTTTTGGAGGTGGTACTTGTCCGCCAAGTACTGCATCATATTCTCTTGGTTGATTGGGATTTTCTGACATTGCTGTTTTATTTAGAAAATGCTTGCACTTTGTCAATACAGCCCTGCTGCACTGCTTCAATTAAAATATCTTTTGCACCTTTTCGCTTAAAGTAAAGTGCTGCATAATTACGTTGTATCTGTGTGCCATTGAAAAGGTAATGTCGAATTCGGTCTTGACCTTGAGGGGTATCAAGTAAGCTCAGTGTAAAGTCAACTAACTTGCAAGTGGCGCTAGTGCGGTCATATTCTAGATTATCCATCAGCGTATCGACATCGGACACTCCGCCAGCACGCGCCATCGCCACGAAAGCATCATATCTGTCAATTTTCTTACCATACTCCTGAAGTATTTCTTGTATTATAGGTTCTTGTCGAGAAGCTAGTAGTGAATAAGCTGCTTGGCGTACTTTCCATAATTTATCGTCCAACGCCCAAATTACTAATTCCAAACCTGCTTCGCCATACTTTAGTGCTTCTTCTAGTGCAGCGATTCTTTGTTCAACTACTGGATTTGCCAAGCGTCTTTTAACACCTTCTAGTCCTCCTAAGACTACAGCACCAGGAGGCGCTTTTCTTGACCACCAAGGACAGCATCATAAACTGTTGGGCGATTGGAATTTTTTGACATCGTGCTTTTACTTTTTATTTTTATATGATGGAATTATTGAGTGCGATCACCATAATCACCTAATTTCATAAATACGCTTTATATGGGGTAATTATTTTTAATAACAGAAGTGCGATTGCACTTTTTATTGAAGTGTGTGATCGCAACTTTTTCTAAGACTTAACACCCCAAATTCTGATAGTTTTATCTCTACTGCCACTAACAAGAGTGTTCCCATCTGGACTGATAGCTACACAATAAACCCATCCTGAATGCCCTTCAAGTGTGAACTGAAGTTGTTTTGCCTGTAAATTCCATACTTTAATAGTTTTATCTTTACTACCACTGACAATTGTCTGCCCGTCTGGGCTAATAGCTACAGACTCAACACCATTTGAATGTTTTTTAAAAGTGTGTATCAGCTTTCCAGTTTCAAAATTCCACACTTTGATGGTTGCGTCATTAGCACCACTAACCAGAGTTTTTCCATCGGCACTGATAGCTAACGCTTGAACTAAGTAGTGTGAATGACCACTAATGGTATGTGTAATTTGTTCTGTCTGTAAATCCCAGACATTAATTCCACGATTCTCACTGCCGCAGGCTAGAATTTTTCCATCTGGACTAATAATTAGGGAAAAAACTCTGTAGGTAGATTCTTCTAAAGTTTGTTTACGCTGTCCACTCTGTAAATCCCACACTTTGATTTTGTGATCGCCGTCATAAGTTCCTCCTCTACTAACTAAAGTTTTTCCATCTTGGCTAATAACCAAAGAATTAACGTTGAAATCGTCCATAGAAATAGGTTGAAGTTGTCCGGTATATAAATCCCAAAGATTAATGTCTCTTCCTGCACTGACAAGAGTTTTCTCATCTGGGCTAATGGCAACAGCTGTGATAAGCGTATTCTGCTGTAAAGTGTGGAGACAAGTGATATTTAGCCAGGGATTATATTCTTGTAACGCTTGTTTAACTCTTGCTTCTTCCCTGTGGCGAAGTAACGAATAGGCAGCCCACTTGAAATTTCCTGATTCAGATTTCCAAGTCTGAATTACTAAGTCTAAACCTGCTTCTCCGTAATTGAGTGCCTCTTTTAGTGCGGAAATTTGCGCTTCTATATCTACACTTCTCAAGCGGCTTTTAACACCTTCCAGCCCGCCTAAAATAACACTGCCAATTGGGGCAGAATTTTGAGTACCTAAAACGGCATCATATTTTTTAGGTTGATTCTGATTCTCTGTCATTGCATTTTTACCAATTTACTATAAGGGTTCTCGCTTGGGTGCAGTACAGTTTTGACCTCTCTCCTTGTAGGAGAGAGGCTTTGAATCTTACTCCCCAACACTAGTAGGGAAGGGGTTGGGGGCTAGGTCTGTATTGGATTCAACTACAAACCGCTATATTAGTAGTATTCCCATTTTTAATTATGGTGATTTTTTAAACGAACCGCAAAGGCGCGAATAACGCGAAGAGAAGATTATTTTAGTTTAGCGATAGCTCCCCTCTCAACTAACATTTTCCCCGTCAATAAATCCTTTACCGTCACTACTAATACCCGTTGTTCATTGACTTCAAATTGTGTCTGTATTCGGTCTATTCCTGTTTGTCCAGGCGGTTCGATATGAGCAACACATACTTGTTGATGATGAGTTTCCAAAGAGCGATAACTATCTTGTTTTACTAACTGGCTACTCGTCATCCTGCCTTGAGTATCGTAATAAACTTCCGCTTGAGAAACTTCTGCTACCTCCCCAATATCAAGGCGAATTTCTCGCTGTCCCTCTGTAGCGACTTGCAGAGTTAAAGCTTCAGAACGCGCCACTGGATACTTTGCCCCTTTTTCAATTAAAGTTAAATAAGAATAACTTTTGCTGTGGGGTTCCCAAAGACGAATCGCATAACTGTGGTGCAGGTAATCATCAACTGCTGCCATTTCACTTAAAGCTAATGCACCATGTGCGACAGCTTCAAAGGGTTTGTCTAATTTTACCTTTTGTCGCCCAAAATAGGAAATTACCAGTTGTTGTACGGCGGGAATTTGACAAGTACCACCCACTAATAAAACCTGTTCAATTGTAGATTTGCTGATACCTTTTGAAAGTGCGATCGCTAATACTTCATCTAAAGTTTGTCTTAACTGTTCTAATAATTGTTGATTTTCTAAAATTTCGCCTAACTCATCCCGATGCAATTGCAATTCATGGGACATAAAATTTTCATCATCAAACCAACTTTCTTTCGCCTCATTTGTTATCGAAAGTTGAATTTTTACCCTTTCTGCTACTTCCAGCAGATTCATAAAGCCGATTTCTCCAACTTCAGCACGGGAGGAACCGATTTTTTGCAGGTAATGTTCAACAATCCATGTATCAATATCTACGCCGCCAATAAAAGCATCGGATTTGGCGATAACTTCCGCACGTACTACTTGCTGTTCAGATTCAGCGCTGACAGTCCGTACTAAACTTAAATCTAGAGTACCGCCGCCAAAATCAACCACCAAAACCACAGCACCAGGATGCTTGACAGCATAACCAAGGGCTGCGGCGGTAGATTCATCGACAATTTGCACTGCGGGAATATTTAACTTGTCGCCCAAATTGCGGAACCAGTCAAGATATCGCTCAAATGCACCCACGGGAACTGTGAAAATAACGCTACTAGGTTGTAATTGCTGTTCAACCTGTTGCCAAATTTCCTTAAGAAACAGTTCCGAAACCACCTCAGCGCCGTAACTATTACCATCCAACTGTCGCGGAGGTGGGACAAAATCTGCTGCCAAATCGCGTTTGAAAGCTCTAAAACAGCGTTCCGGCTGGGCAAACCCCAAGCGTTTGGCGCGTACAGATTCACCAAAAGAAATGCGATCGCGCCCTTCAACAAATACTAAACTGGGTACAACGCTAACTTGTTCAGCCCCGATTTCAAAGCGACGCGACATCGAGTCAAATCTCAATGTCCGTGGTTTTTGCGTAATCAAATCAGTAGTACAAACAACAGTATTGCTAGTACCAAAATCAATTATTACTGTAGTCATTTGTCCTTAGTCATTTGTCATTTGTTCTTGGTTATTTCTCCCTTGTCTCCCTTGTCTCCCTTGTCCCCCTCATCCCCCTCATC
>NZ_CAXTNE010000116.1:0-23171 GCF_964245445.1 uncultured Nostoc sp. | reverse complement strand
CCCTGCTCCCACTACCCACTCCCTACTCCCCCTGTTATGGCAAAAATTTTCTCAGTTCATCCGGATAATCCTCAAGTTCGCCGAATAGAGGAAATAAAGTCGGCGCTTTCTAGTGGCGCAGTCATGCTTTACCCTACTGATACAGTCTATGCGATCGGTTGTGATTTGAATGCCAAGTCGGCGGTAGAACGAGTGCGGCAAATTAAACAGCTAGCAAATGATAAACCACTGACATTTTTATGTCCCTCGCTTTCAAATGTGGCAACTTATGCCTTCGTAAGTGACACAGCCTATCGGATTATGAAACGTCTGATTCCAGGACCATACACGTTTTTGCTCCCAGCAACTAAATTAGTACCGCGATTGGTGCAAAGCCCCAAGCGGAAAACTACTGGAATTAGAGTACCAAACCATAGTGTGTGTTTGGAACTGCTGGCAGCCTTGGGCAATCCGATTATTTCAACTTCAGCACATCTACCACCAGATGAAGCAGATAATGGCATGATTCGGATAGATCCAGAAACTGTTCAGTCGCGGGTAGAGCTATTTGATCGTTTGGACAAGTTGGTAGACATAATTGTAGATACTGGCGAAGAACCTACTTATGAAGTATCTACCATCTTGGATATGACCGGAGACGAAGCAGCAATTATACGGAGGGGTTTAGGTTGGGAAGCAGCAGCAGCATGGGTATAAAAATTACACTTCACAGGCGCACCTCTTTGTTTCGGAAATTGTGATAAAAGCGACTCCAGTTTTTAAATTGTCATATTTTAAGGCGATATCTACGATGGGCACAGATGCAATAACAGGATGGTGGCAACACTTGGTACAGCAAGGGATTTGACAACTTTGAGAAAATGGCGGGTACTTGTGTCCCAGCATCAATGTGGTGGCTTGTAAAAAAACCGACACATTTCCATAACCGTAACTCTCTCGTATTTCCTACAGTTTTATATATGAGCTTTAGATGTGAGCATTACATGCGGCAAGCCTTGATGGATGAATGCCTAAAGATTCGTAAGCCAAGGCTGGCCTTGATTGCTGTGTCTGCGTTGTAATTACGGTGCAATACTACTGGAAAAGTCATGAAATCTAACGTCGTTAATCTACCAAACTCTACACCCATTTTTGATAATCACCTTTCGACTGAAGAATTTTCAGACAGCAGCAGCGAAACCTTGATTGAATTGCTGTGTCAGGAAATGCAAGCGCAAGTGAAAGCAGCACCCAGGTGCGTAGAAGCTTTAGCAAACCGCATAGCCGTAGAAGTAGAACGCATTTGCGATAAAAGCTCCCGTATCCAAACATCTGGGGAAATCAAATCCTGGCAGATTACGTTGGGAAGGCATCGGATGCACAAGTGCTTACGTTACTACCAACTAGGTTCAAAACAAGGGCGGGTGGAATTACATAGCAATTTGGGTGCTATGGTTTACCGCCATGTAACTATATCCGGCTCTGAGTTGGGTTTTGAGGCTCGTTACAGCCTGATTGAAGATTTTTTACAAGCATTTTATATCGAAGCTATCAAAGCTTTCCGCAGAGAAAACGAACTACCTAATGATCACACGCCGCGTACTCAGCTGCAATTAGCTGAATACATGGCTTTTACAGAACAGTATGCTAAACGCCGGATCAATTTACCTGGTGGTGCAAATCAGCAATTGATTATCTTGCGGGCCCAAGGCTTTGCTCGTCGTCAGCCGCAAGAAACTACCGTGGATATTGAAATGGCGGTAGAGTCTGCTAAAGGTGAAGAAGCGGAATCTTACCAGCGTAACTCGGCGGTGCAGCAGCTGCGATCGCAAATGATTGCCCAAACTAATTTCGATCCATCAGAAGAATCAGAACGCGATCGCGTCATCACTGAATTGATGAAATACCTGGATTCTCAAGGACAATCGGACTGTATGAACTACCTCAGCTTGAAACTTCAAGACCTCTCAGCCCCAGAAATTGACCAAATTCTCGGTTTAACCAGCCGTCAGCGCGATTATCTCCAACAACGCTTTAAATACCACGTAGAAAAATTTGCCAAACAACACCATTGGCAATTAGTACATCAATGGTTAGGTGCGGGTTTAGAGCAAAAATTGGGTTTATCTTCCCAGCAGTGGGAAATCTTTGTGAATCAACTAACAGAACAGCAACAGCAAATATTACAGTTAAAAACTGCACGACAAAACGATCAGGCGATCGCTAAAGCCATCAAATGCACCCCCAAACAGTTACAAAAGCGCTGGACTCAACTTTTAGAACTAGCATGGTCTATTCGCAACGGTCATACTGAAGCACAGACAGGCTAAAGCTAAGGTGAAATAACTAAAATTCATCCAAGCTAATTTCCAGTTATTAGAAATGTTGTTATAGATATGGCGGTTTCGGGGTGTAATAATAAAGGTGAATAAAATCATAGAAGACCATGAACCCAGTATTTCCCGAACTCTTTAATCTTTCGAGAGCGGAAAAACTTTAACTGGTAGAAAATTTATGGGATGAGATTGCCGCTACACCAGCACTCCCAGTTTTAGATTGGCACAAACAAGAGCTAGCCCGTCGCAAAGCCGAATATCAACAAAACCCAGCCATTGGTAGCAGTTGGGAAGATGTAAAAGCCAGAATCTCTCAACGGCATGGCTAGAAACTTAACTATCCTTATAGCCGCAGAACTAGACATTATTGAAGCTTATGACTGGTACGAGGGGCGCTAATTTGGGTTAGGCGCTGAGTTCCTACGTTATAGTAATGCCTGCCTGAATTTAATTCAGCGTCACCCCAGCACATACCAGATTGTTCATGAAACCTATCGCCGCGCTACAGTTAGGGCTTTTCCCTACTCGTTTTTACGAGTTTAATGAACAGGAGATTATTCTCTACGCTGTTTTCCACTGTTCTCAAGACCCAGAAGAATGCTGTAGTCCCTTGCAATAGTTGGTTGTTGAGACAATGAAAAAGTATATTCTTTTAACTATTATCTCAATTAGTAACTGCTTGCCGATCCAAATTATTAATACATTTGTATTTGTTTAGTACAAAAGTACCAAATAGCTCAGATTTTTTACCTATTAATCCAACCTTGTTTAGTCAAAATCAAAAATTCATCTTAAGCAACTGACACTTTTTTACTGCTTTTGTGAAATCCTATAATAAGCAGGACGTTTGGCAGAGGGATTTAGGATGGCTCTGACTCAAGGCGGACGGGCAAATAAGGCTGGGAATATTTTAGAAAGAAATGTAGAAGCAATTTTGACTGGGTATAATTATTTCCAAGTCGGGAACTATGTGCCAAAAGAATTTATTTTAAATGCTGCTTTATTGCCAAAGCGTTATGGAAAAGAAATTTATATTGGAACTGGAATTTATCATACCGATCTGAAAGTTGATTTTTATGTTATCGGCTCACCTGCAATACCATCTGGTTTAATTTTCGAGTGCAAATGGCAAGAAAGCCCGGGTTCGGTTGATGAAAAGTTTCCTTACTTGAACATGAACATCCAGAACTATTACCCTGCACCAACTATCGTGATTTTAGGTGGTGAAGGTATGCGAGAAGGAGCAAGCAAATGGCTGAAAGCAAGAGTTAATGATAACCATAATTTATTAGCAGTTTATAGTTTAGACAGATTCATTGCTTGGGCAAATAAAAATCTTTAAAAGATGTAATTAGTAATTCGTAAATCATGCCTCTATTTTTTATATTTGAGTTAATTGATCTGGCTGCTTGGATTTTGTAGGTTTCAAAATTAATATCAGTATAAATTTTTTGAATAAATTCGCTATCAGAATTACATACCATAACTTTGACACCACGACTTGCTAACTCTGCACAAGTATCTCTCAAAACTTCTTGGTCTTTTTTACTAAAACAATTTTGGCTATAAGCAGTAAAATAGCTAGTTTCGCTGATAGGATGGTAGGGCGGGTCAAAAAATACAAAGTCATCACTGCTATTTGCATGATTTAAGACTTCTGTAAAATTTGCTTGTTTAATTTCTGCATGATAAAGCGCTTCTGAGGCTGCTTTTAGTAAAACTTCAGAACAAATATTGGGATTTTCATATCTGCCTAATGGGACATTGAATTTTCCCTGTGAGTTGACTCGATAAAGACCATTAAAACAAGTCTTATTAAGATAAATTAGACGAGCAGCTTTTTCTATGTCAGTTCCACCAAAGTGGTTTCGTATACTATAGTAATAATCTTTATCATGCCGGATTTTATGCTCTTTCAATAGAGAAATTAATTCCTCAACATGATCTCTAACACAACAATAAGTGTTAATTAATTCGACATTAATATCAGTTAAAACTGCTGTGGTTGGTTGGAGATAGAAAAAAACAGCACCACCACCCAGGAATGGCTCATAGTAATTTTTATAACTTTTAGGAAAATAAGGAATATATTGCTGTATCAACCGACTTTTCCCCCCTGCCCACTTCAAAAATGGACGCGGGCTAGTTTCCTTGGGGATTTGAATTACCATTTACTTGCGATTTAACTGAAAATAATCGTAACTAAATAAAGCCAATATAACCGACGAAGTATATTTTATATTAGCTCGCTAATTTTCCAGCTGCATAGATTACAATTGAGTAGATAAAGCATATCAAAACAAACGTAAGTATATAACAAGGCAGTTTACATTCAGATGTTTGACGGATTTTGGGATAACGTCTTTCGCTACCCCCGGTACTTAATTAGTATCGTCTTAGGACTGTTTCTGAACACCTTTGCGCCGTTAGTGCCATTGTTGAAACGCCCAGTTACCTTGATTGCTATCTTGGGTTTCTTTGTGAGCAGCCTAGTCTTCCTTACTCTCACCCTACGGGCAATGCTGGGCTTGAGTACAATCTAGACTAGCGCTATATCGGGGCTGTGCCCCACAGACGGTTGCTTTTGGCGTTGCTTGCGCTAAGTACTGTCTACTTAACTTACATGTATTTTTGTTGTACAACCTCTGTGAGGAGGCGAAATTTTTATGGCTACAAATCGCCAGGTTTCCCGCGTTGCTGAATTGATCAAACGGGAAATTAGCCAAATGCTGCTCAACGGCATCAAGGATGACCGTGTAGGTACAGGAATGGTAAGTGTTACTGATGTTGATGTTTCCGGCGATCTCCAACACGCCAAAATCTACGTCAGTATCTATGGTACAGATGAAGCTAAAGCAGAAACGATGGCAGGCTTAAAGTCGGCCACAGGTTACGTCCGCAGTGAACTTGGGGCGCGGGTACGGCTACGTCGTACACCAGAGGTGCTGTTTCTTGAAGATCGCTCCATAGAACGCGGTAATAAAGTACTGGCACTACTAAATCAACTTAACCATCAGCGTCCCCCAGAAAATCTGGTAGCAGTAGAAGACAGCACCGATCAAGATGATGAATCATCTGATGAATGAGTAACTGAAATAACAATGTAACTTCAGAACAATTAATCTCAGCAAATCCGCCAAACAATTTACAGACGTGACCAAATCGCGTCTGTTTTAATATGACCATAATCTATTTCAGGGATCGGTAGTTGCATATATACGTTTTTTGCTTGCCTTGGCTTTTGTCGCTACTCTACTATTCCTTTTTCGCTCTACCCCCAATACCGTTAGGTTAAGTATTTTGTTGTTTGAGGCTGGCTCTTTATGAAATGGGCTTAACACACCCCGGGGCTGCTGGGGAAGCAGAGGGAGAGAAGAATTACTGAACAATAACTCTCTTTCCTCCTCTGCCTCCTGCCCCTTCAATTGGAAGTCCTCTACTCCACCCTTCTACAGATGTTTATCCAAAGAAAACTGTGTAAATTTAGTGCTTAAATTAACCAAGGAATTACGGCTCTATTTAAGAAATTGTTAACAGATGCTGAGGTAAAAGCCTTCGTAGGTTATTTTAGCCGTTATGTTTTGCAACACTTTATACCCTAATATCTGACAAATATTCTTGTGTTGTTTACCCTTAGATAAATACCAGCAGTTCTAAATCCGGCTTTAAGGTGATTATTTGATATGTAAGCGATGCCTGCGGCGGGCTATGACGCTCGTTCGCCTTTGGCGTCTCCCCTTGGGAGAAGACTCGCTAACGCTTCTCTACGAGACGCTAAACGAACGCTATAGGCGTCGCGCCCTGAACCTCTGGACTACCGCCAAATCTTGCCTAAATACAGTAATGGCAAGACTTTCAGACTTGTTGCATAAAAACCATATAGCCGCCATAGCAGGTTAAGTTAACTACTCGGAATTTTTTTTGTAAAGCGGATTTTCAATAAATGTCAGGATTCGTTGACTTTCTTAACATATCTTGAGATAATTTCAGGAGATGTAGCGTCAAAATAAAAATAGTTCCGTATAGCAAACTACAAAATCCTAGCCACAAGTCTAATTTCTGTAATCTTTGTTCCTAATTATTAACGGGAACACTATCGTAAGTGTTAATTTGTGAGTAAAAAACATGAGTGTGAATACGGTGCCTTCTATCAATTACTACTCTCTCGATCTGATTCAAGACGAAGCACGCCGACTAGTGCAAAAGGGAATGATTAGCCGACAACAGCCAATATATACCCTCTGCCAATACATTCCAGCCAGAGAGTGGGTTTGCGTTGAATGTGAATTAGAGAAATGTGACTTTTTGTTACGCGATCGCATTGGCGACCTAATTGGTCGTGAACAGTGGGACAACGACTAATCAATGTTTGATTTCAAATTTGGGGTTGGGGCTTCATTTTCGATATGTGAATATCACCATCAACTATTCGACGCCCAATCTGGGGGATAATCTCTGGTTTTTGATGAGCATTGCCCCATATAGAATCTTGCTAGAATCTTGCGTTTTTCATTAATCTAGTACTGCAAGGCGGAAGTCAGCCCCTTTGGGGAAGTCAAAAGTTAAAAAGCTTTAATTTTAGGCTTTCTGGCTGTAATGAAATGGTAGGTTTATTTCCGCTGACCTGTACTAGAAGCATTGCAGTCTGAATTTATACAAATTTTCAAGTTAAAGAAGGCATCAAAACCATTTATTGTGTATATCTGGTGCTACAGCTTGAGTCTATTAGGTAGATTCTGTGACGCTCCTATATTTATCTAATAGGTAAATGTAGGAACTTCACTTTGGACTCGTAATTCATTGCATCGCTTGCCTAAAGTAAACGATAGTCTGCTTGCTGTTCAAAGCCAAAATCCGTTTGGAAAAGTTTGCTAAGTCGGGCTAACCGTTACTAGTTGCGACAATAGAGAGAAACTCCACAAGCAACTGGCTCAATTTTCGCAAAATCCAAAATTTGTATAGCATTTTTTTTAATCTCGAAAAGTACAGAAAAATCACATGAACTATTATCCTACTTGCTCTAAGTAATTATTAATGTCTTCAATGATGCGAGTAAGTTCAGCTTCAGTAGTCAAGCGGATATTGACGTTGCGGACAGTCAGCAAAACTTTGGCTGCGAAGGGTGTTGGCCAGATATTAGGATTACAGAAAATTTCTAAAAATACTTCATCTGTATAACGATATTCCAGGGGAGGCTGGGGAGTTACTTTACCACCGCCAGGAGTGGGTTTAGCGGCGACAGCTTTCAGACGCTCCATCAATTGATCTGTTGCTGCTTTTAATTCTCGTGCTGCTTGGGGTGAAAAACTGAAGGAGACAGAACCTTCAATTAGGTTCAAGGTTAGAGGAATTGAAGACATTTTTTCTTAAAACTTCTTGATAAGTACTAATATTACCGGAAAAATAGACGAAGCCGCCGAGAGCGACGGTGGCGAACCCCAATTTTTCGAGGATGCGCCCCAGCCTTAGCGCTGGCATCGTCGTCAGAGAGATTTGTATAATCGGACTTTTCTTGGTTTTGCTTTGGTTGCCGAATGGATAGTGTGACAGATAGCGCGGATAACGTTTTGGGATTAATTGCAAGTAAATTTTCTTCTCCACAACCCGATCGCCAGCATCCTTATGGACACAGCAAGTTTGAAGCTGTAGGAGCTTTAGGAATTGCCTCATTTTTAGGGATAGTCTGTTTTGAAATTCTGCAAGGAGCAATCGAGCAAATTCTCAAAGGTGGTGGTGAACCGATTCCTGACAAGTTAAGGTTTTATAATAGGTTTTGTCAATTTTTCTTGCTTTTACTACCTCAAAGGGTAAGAAGGATCAAAATAATCATATTAATTCCCAACCATACATAAACTTTAGCCCTTAGAGGGTATTGAGTTAGGTCGAGGGGGAGTATCATCTCTCGCCCCTCCCAATTAGAACCGGACGTAATTCCTGGATTAATATTTTGATAGACAGTATGCATTTCTCCTCGCTATGTTACGACTGACAGAAGTAAAGCTCCCGCTTGATCATCCTGAAGATGAGATCAAGACTGCCATCCTCAAAAAGCTGCAAATCACGGACGAAGATTTGATCAGCTATTCCATCTTCAAGCGTAGCTACGATGCCCGTAAGAAAGGAGAGATCAGCCTTGTCTATATTCTGGATGTAGAAACGACTCAGGAAACTCATCTACTCAAGCGCCTGAAAAAAGATCCCCATGTGATTGCCACGCCAGACATGAGTTATCGCCCAGTGGCACAAGCACCTAGCAATTTGGCAATTCGCCCCATCATCATTGGTACAGGGCCTAGCGGCTTGTTTGCAGGGTTAATGCTTGCGCAAATGGGGTTCCGTCCAATCATTTTAGAACGGGGGAAACAAGTTCGCGATCGCACCGTTGATACCTTTAACTTTTGGAAGAAAAAATCAGACTTCAACCCAGAATCCAATGTCCAGTTTGGCGAAGGTGGTGCGGGTACATTCTCCGATGGCAAACTTTACAGTCAAGTTAAAGATCCTCAGCATTATGGGCGCAAGGTACTAACCGAACTCGTGAATGCAGGAGCCTCACCAGAAATTCTTTATATCAACAAACCGCATATCGGCACTTTCAAACTGGTGGGAATCGTCCAAAGTATGCGTGCCAAAATCGAATCTCTCGGCGGCGAAATTCGCTTTCAAAGTCGGGTGGAAGATATCAACATCGAAAATGGACAGGTGCGGGGAGTCACCCTCGCTAATGGGGAATATATCGCCAGCGATTATGTCGTTCTCGCAGTAGGTCATAGCGCCCGCGATACCTTCCAAATGCTATTTGATCGTGGAGTTTACATAGAGCCTAAACCTTTTTCCATCGGCTTTCGCATCGAACATCCCCAGTATCTCATTGACCAATGCCGTTTCGGCGCTCAGGCGGGTCATAAGCTTTTAGGTGCTGCCGATTACAAACTGGTTCACCACTGTCAAAATGGTCGTTCCGTCTATAGTTTTTGTATGTGTCCGGGGGGCTTGGTAGTTGCAGCCGCATCTGAACCGGGGCGAGTCGTCACTAATGGGATGAGCCAATACTCTCGCAATGAGCGCAATGCCAATAGTGCGATCGTTGTGGGCATCACCCCCGAAGATTATCCGGGAAATGCCTTGGCGGGAATTGACTTCCAACGGCGCTTGGAAGAACGAGCTTTTGAATTGGGTGGTGGAACTTATGAAGCGCCAGGGCAGTTGGTGGGAGACTTTCTTAACCATCGTCCCTCTACAGCATTCGGCATAGTTAAGCCGTCTTATACACCAGGGGTACATTTGGGTGATTTGAGCCAGAGTTTACCAGATTATGCGATCGCCGCCATCCGTGAAGCACTTCCCGCTTTCGACAAACAAATTAAAGGTTTTGCGATGGACGATGCCGTGTTGACTGGGGTGGAAACCCGCACATCATCACCAATTCGGATTAAACGTAAAGAAGATTATCAGAGTTTAAATACAGTCGGTCTTTATCCGGCTGGTGAAGGCGCGGGATACGCAGGGGGAATTCTCTCAGCAGGTATCGATGGGATTAAAGTGGCGGAGGCGGTGGCTTTAAGTATTTTGAAGAATTGCAATTAGTAAAATCTGAAATAGTGAATGCGATGCCTACGGTGGTAAACTACGCAGTCTCAGTATCCGATTTTGAGTTGAGAGCGATTGACTGTTAAAAGGCTACGAGAGATCGAAGCGATCAAGGCATTTTTATTTTTTTGGGCGTTCTCGCTTATAGTTGTCATATTAAGCTGAACTTGTCTGGCTAAACTAGCAATATGGGAGGTGACACAAAGTAAATCTGTTTATAGCCCTCAATTTAAAAGAAACTTTTTATATACATAGATATGGAAGTTGATTGATGAATGAACAATTTTTATTTAGTTTCAATTCAACCACATCAGAGCCTGTAAATATCCCCTTAAAGGAAGGTAAAGTTGTTTTTGTAGTAGGTGCGAATGGTGTAGGCAAATCTAGCCTTATGCAGCACTTGCATACCCAAAATAGAAATAAGAGTAAGAGAATATTAGCGCATCGAAAAACATGGTTCAGATCTAACGCAATGGAAATAACCGCAGCGTCAAAAAAACAGATTGAAGTCAATATGATGAGTTCGGATGCAAATATTCAATCAAGATGGATAGATGACTACTATGAACAAAGATCAACTTTGTCGATCTTTGATTTGATTGATTCTGAAAATATTAGAGCAAGAAATATCGCTACAGCTGTTGATAACAAAGATATTGATACGGCCAAAGCACTATCATGCAATGAAGCTCCCATAAAGACCATTAATGAATTATTAGCTACTGCAAATATTCCAGTTAAGATTAATCTAGGACAAGACGATCAGCTTTTTGCGACGAAGAATGGCAATGACCACTACAGTATCGCGGAGCTATCTGACGGAGAAAGGAATGCGCTTTTAATCGCTACTGATGTATTGACGGCAAAATCTGGATTACTAATTATTATTGACGAACCTGAGAGGCATTTGCATCGTTCTATCGTTTCCCCATTATTATCATCACTTTTTCAAAAACGTGCGGACTGCGCCTTTGTCATATCAACCCACGATGTATTTCTCCCCTTGGATAATCCGAGTTCTAGTGTACTAATGGTAAGAGGAAGTACTTGGTCAGGAAAGACTATAACTGGTTGGGACGCTGATCTAATAACCGCATCAGAAAACATTTCCCAAGAAATAAAAAAGGATATTCTCGGTGCAAAGAGGAATATATTATTCATAGAAGGCGAGCATGAGAGTCTAGATAGGCAAATTTATCAGTTGATATATCCAGATGTGTCAGTAATACCTCAAGGCAATTGTGTAAATGTTGAGAGGGCTGTTGAGGGTATAAAAAGAACTGAGGAGCTTCACTGGATAAATGCATTTGGGTTAATTGATGTAGATGATCGTACTCAAGAACAAATTCAGAAGCTAATTGAAAAAGGAATATTTGCTTTGTCTTGCTACTCTGTTGAGTCACTTTACTATCATGTAGAAATTATAAACAAGATTGCACACAGAGTTGCGAATACTACTGGAGAAAATCCAGTGGATTTAATTGATAAAGCTCTATTGTCTATTATTCCTAATATTTCTAAACATAAAGATAGATTGTCATCTCGCTTAAGTGAAAAGAGAATTCGCAGTAAAATTATCGCAGCATTACCCACGCACAAAGATATTATAAATCAGGATAAATTTAGTATTGAAATCGATTTAAAAAGCGAATTACTTAAAGAAAAAGTAATTTTTGAAAAATCTGTCCAAGAGAAGGATTATAACTCCTTGATATCTCGCTATCCTGTAAGAGAAACGGAAGTTTTAGCTAAGATTTCAGAATCTCTTGGTTTTCAGGATCGTCAGAAATATGAAAGTGCGGTTAGAAAGTTGATAATCGATGATAGCAACACATTATCATTTTTTAGGTCGTTACTTGGCGATTTAAGTAATAAGCTATTAGTGACTGTTAATGCAATCGCTAAAGTATAAGTCGTTGAGAGCGATCGCATAGTATAAAAATCACTGTAATCGCGTGAGTTATTAAGTCGGAAAAATGGAACACAGATAAAATTAGGTATTTAGTCCGTTAAGGTTATCAGTCTGTGATCGCAGTTAAGCAGATAAAAACAGTAGATATTCCTGATTTTACAAAGAAGCATGACTTCTATATTGGACAAGCCCTAATGTCTTTTTTAGTCACTACATTAAGTGCATTTATAATAGCTTGATTTAACTATTTATAAGTTCTGGCAGCTTGCGAACGTAATACGAATTATTTAGCCTTGGGTGTTTTTATTCTTATTTGTACCCCCTGAACGTTTACAATTAATTTAATGGCAACCTAACGAGTGCGTCACACACTTACAGGTGTGAGCTTGCATACTCCCTTCCCACTCGCTGGGAAAATTAATTTCATGGCAACAGAATTACAGTAATGATGAACAAATTCAAATATTTTTCCATCTTATTTTTATCTATCGTTTTGATGGACGGATCGACTATAAATATTTCTGCCCAAGCTGCTGTAAGTAAAGTTTTAGTAACGGCTCAAAAAGAATCTCTTAACAAATCGGATATTGATAAAGTTATCGCTTTTTACAAATGGGCATTTTCAGCTAAATTCACTAGCGAACAGCGCAATGAATATCAGTCAATAAAATTAAATGAGTTTCGCAAAGACCCAGATGGAACCAGAAAAAGCATTGACAATTTAATTTCCAATTATACACAAGCTCTTGCTAAGAATGAAGAGGAACAAAGCCGGATTCGGCAGGCATTTAACGGAGAATATGTAGGGCAATTGCGAAATTTACCGAATGATGCGGAAGCTAAACTTTTGCTGTCTGTTTACGATAGCGCACACGCAGGCGAAACCGCTTCAAATAATGCTGATGATTCATCTGGTAGCGTTGGAGAGATTTCGTCGCTAGTTGGAAAATGGGTTTGGACGCATACCGGAAACAGTGCTGTAAGCACAAGTGGCGCATATATCGGATCGAACGGTTCGCGTTTCACTTATCAATTTATGCCGAACGGAACGGTCGAATTTACGGGAATAATGAACGTAATGAGCGGCAGCTGCAACCAGCAAATTTTCCAATCTCGAAAAGGAAAAGTCAGTCTGAGCGGCAGTACGATGACAATTAATTGGTCTCCAGCATCTTTCACTCGTGACTTTTCCTGCGACAGAGCGAATAACTACACGAAAACTTTGCCTGCCGAAAACGAAACTTATCAGGTGAAATTCAAAACCGATATAGGTCAGAAACAGCTTTGTCTGATAAGCAAGGACGAAACCTGTTTCAGCCCGACAAATTAGACCAAATCACAAAGCCAGCTTTATTTGTTTACTCAAGTAGCTAGATTGTCAATTTCACAAAGGCGATCGCGAAATAGTCATGTCAATTCTAATATCAAGCCCCACCTAAATGCTTTCGAGGTAGGGCTTTTGTTTTTATGTCTGAAGTCGATATGCAATCATCTATCAAGTGCGATGGCGTACACGCCCTTTCCGGTGGCGATCGCAGTGGGGAATTTATCTGATTGTTAAATCTGGTTCTTTACAAAAGTTAAATAGGGCTGACTCACTTTCTGATTCATCTTCAAATACAGCAGAGATGTACCATTCACAGGGCGAACCATTCGTATATTCAGCCCAAGCAATTGTTGCTGTTTCACCTGATGGAATCCCTGACTCACCTAAGTTAAACGAAGCCCACTCTTCATTATCTACAGATACCCACAACTCTGTAATTGCCAATTCAGTTTTATTGGTAACAGTAAAGGTGAATTGGTCTGACATAAATAGCCTTGCCTTTTAACGATAAATAAATTGCAGATTGTCAGTCACTGATTATACTGCCACTTATTTCAAAAGTTGTGATACTAACTGCCAGAATATAGACTGACAGATAGTTTCATTTTAATGTAGGGGAACGCATTGGCATTGCATCGGGATGCATTGGCATTGTATTGGAATGCATTGGCATTGTATTGGAATGCATTGGCATTGCAGGGGGATGCATTAACATTGCATCGGGATGCATTGGCATTGCAGAGGGACGCATTAACATTGTATTGGGATGCATTGGCATTGTAAGGTATTGCCAAATTTAATTCGCTACAAATTAATGAAATGCTGTACTTAGTACAGCTCATATTTCATTAACTGACAGGGCAGCGTTCCGTTATACACCGCAATTCGCTGGGATGATTTTAGTCCAATCGATTGAGACAGTTCCTTGTTGCCACTCAGCACAAACGCAGTCCAGCCTTTGAAGCGTTGTTTGAGTACATCGCCCAAGAGTTTATAGAACGCCCCTAAATCACTATCTCGCCCCAGCCGTTCGCCATAAGGTGGATTGCAGAATAAAATCCCACTGTCTGCGGGGGCGACAACATCAGCAAGCTCCATTTGAGAAAACCATACATGGTTATCAACGCCGCAGTTTTGAGCATTGTTAATCGCTTGCTCGATTATATTTTCATCGCGATCGCTTCCCCAAATAGGTGCGGGTAGGGTATCCAGTTGGCTATCCTTAGCTTCTTGCAGCAGCTTTTCTAAAAGGGATAAATCAAAATCGAGCCAATTTTCAAATCCAAAGGATTCACGAAACAACCCTGGTGCGATATTAAGTGCCTTTAAGCTAGCTTCGAGAGGTAAAGTGCCAGATCCACAGAGAGGGTCATAAAACATCTGGTCTGGTTGCCAGCCCGAAAGTTGAATCAAGGCAGCAGCTAAAGATTCCTTTAGGGGGGCTGCTCCAACCGCAGGACGGTAGCCTCGGCGATGCAGACTATTTCCAGAACTGTCGAGTTTAACGGTACAACTATCACGTTCAATATGAACATTGATTCGCACATCTGGTTCATGAAGCTCTACATTTGAACGTTCGCCCAGATTTTCTTTTTGCTGGTCAACGATCGCATTTTTGATCTGGAGAGATGTGAAGTGGGTGTGGTTGAGGCGATCGTTTTTACCTGTAGTATTCACTGCCAAAGTCATGTCTGGCGTTAAATAATTTTGCCAATCGATACTCTGGATGCCGCGATAGAGATCCTTAGCATCAAGGCATTTAAACTCATAGATATTCACCAAGATTCGGAACGGCAGCCTAGCCCAGAGGTTGACGCGATAAAGTAGGGTGCGATCGCCCTCAAAGGCTACACCGCAAAACCCAGGCTCCACTGAATGAGCACCCAGTTGCTCTAACTCCTGAGCCGCGAGGGTTTCTAATCCACGAGCAACCGTTGCAAAATACTGATTCATCCTCTAATCCAAAGCATTGTCTTCACTGCTGACCCATTGACGCACTTTAGCTTAACTCATATCTTGTGACATTCTCTCTCGTTAAGTCTGCGATTATAACCTTTTAAGTAACTCAGCATCACTTGCCCCAGACAAAGCAAATCAAGCCGGAGTAAGGACACAGCAAATTTTTGTGGAAAGAGATTATTATTTCTTCATTTTCAGTACTATCTTAAATCCAATTAACCCTGATAACATCAAGCTGAAATAGTGCTTAGGCACTTTGCAATACAACCCATTAATTAAAATAGTCAGAGGGATAAACAATGGCTTTAGTATCTGATATTGTTCTGCTAAAAGACTTAACATCGTCAGCAGATAAGGATTTGGGCCGGGTAAAAGCCGTACTTCCTGCGACGGTAAATCGTTTAACCAACCCGACGTTAGCAAGTATCTTTGGTGATGACCTGAAATTTGGTATTGCCTCCTTTAAGGATAAGCCAATAGCGCCTCTTGGGGGTTATGCTGACTATGTATATAAACCAGAAGTTGCTTTAACAAATAATGTCACAACAGTCAAAGACAAAATCTTTGACCTTGAAGCTTTTGGTGGCAATGATAGCTCCGAATCACAATTAGACGCACTCTTGTACGCAGCTTTAGATAGCGGTGGCAGTCTCGGTTACAGAGTCGGTTCATTTCGTATTGTTATAATAGCCACCGATAGTATTTATCACGTTGCTGGCGATCGTGCAGCAGTTAGCCCAAATGATACTATTGCCAATAATGGAGATGGTGTAATTGATCCTAATGAAGATTATCCAGAGATTGGACAAGTAAAAACTGCACTAGAAGCAAATAATATTATTCCAATTTTTCTAACTACGAGTGATGTTGCAGTCGATTACGAGACACTAGTTACCCAGCTTGGTCGAGGTGGTGTACTGACTCTTGGTTCTAAAAGTGAGAATTTTGCTGATGCCATAAAAGAGGCAGTTGCTCGAGCCAGAAATGTCATAAGTACTGATGTTGTTACGACAAATGGAGACGATACCTTTAGCTGGGGGAATTTTTTGGCTGGCGATAAGGTTATTTTTGCTGGGGACGGTAATGATAGTATTTCGCTTTCTGGTGTTATTGGCAACCATTACATTGATGGGGGGGCCGGTTCTGACATCCTTGTTGGTGGAGATGGTAGAGACAGAATAGATGGGGGTAGTGGTGACGACAACCTTCTGGGGGGCAAGGGTGATGATATTCTTTTTGGCAGTAGTGGAAAAGATATTCTGATCGGGAATAAAGGCAACGATTACCTACAGGGAGATAGTGGAGACGACTTTTTAAAAGGAGGCGCTGGTTCAGATAAGTTTGCATTTGCAACAGGATCAAAGTTTGATATTAAGGAACTCGGAGTTGATATTATTGGTGACTTCAATCCTAAGCAAGACAAGATCCAACTATCTAAATCTACCTTTACCGCTCTAAGTAACTCAGTCTTCCCAACTGAATTAAATTCCGCAGACTTTGCCACAGTGACGAACGATACTTTTGCAGCAAGTAGTAGTGCAGTGATTGTTTATAATAGCGCAAATGGTAGTCTCTTTTATAACCCTAATGGTTCGGCAGATGATTTTGCTGATATAAATTCCGGTGGTAAATTTGCACAATTGGGTGCTAGCTCCTTTCCTGCTCTAACTACCGCTAGTTTTGAGGTAGTTTTGTGATTGATTTAGCTTAATTTTCAACTTCACACAAGAGACTTCCAAGGAATAAAGGAAGGAAGGAAAAGTGAGATGCTCCCAGGCAAACGAATTGAACTGAGATTACTCTATAATTTTCTAAAATCAATCATTGTCTGACGATAAGTATCTGGCAAACCTGTATCAAAACACTTGCCTTTAATAACGTATCCTGTCATTCCCTCTTCATGACGTAATCTATCAAGACAAGATGTTAACTGAAATTCGCCTCGTTCTCGGAAATTTTGGTTGATGTGTTCTGCTAAAAAATCAAAAATATTTGGCGTTAGTAAATACAAACCAAATATACATAAAAACTCATTTTCTGCCATTCCCTGTACACGCAAATGTTGTTGTGCATACTCAATGGTAGGTTTTTCATAAAGTTGTGTAACTTCTAGAATCGAGTTTAACTCTTGCCAAACTCCTGTTACACATCCAGATGTATGAAGATTTTCTGCTGGCGTTGTAGTTAAGCTAACAACGCTTTGATTAACTTGTTCATAAACATTTAAAAGTTGACTAGCACAAGATTTGTCAATATCAGATGCATAAATGTGGTCGCCCAACATTAGCAAAAACGGCTCATCTTGCACCCAATCTTTGGCACAAAATACCGCATGACCATAGCCTAATTGCTCCTCTTGCAATAATATGGTAATTCTACTTCCTAAATCTTCGAGATATCGGCTATATTCTTGATTTAGCGGTGAAAGTTTATCTAAAAGTTCTTTTTTAGGTGGTTTTTTCAAAAAATCTTCAAATATTTCTTTATCATCCGGCTGTACCACAATCCCCACTTCTGTAATTCCAGCACTAATTGCCTCTTCAATAATTGCTAAAATTACAGGTTTTGCCCTACCATCTCGATCAATAATCGGAAAAAGTTCTTTTTTCACAACTTTAGTAGCTGGAAACAACCGAGTCCCAAAACCAGCTACCGGAATCACAGCTTTTCTAACTTTATTTTTCTGCATCAATCCTCAATCCTCATCAGCTTAAAATCTCCCCTACCTCCCCTGCTTATCCGAACCGTATGGTTCGTCAAAGAAAAGGAAAAGGGGCAGGGAGCAGGGGAAAACCCCATAAATAAATTTAGGGGCTTGAAACCATGAAAGCTTTTGGAATGAGCGTATCTTTCTCCCCTGCCCCCTTGCCCCCTGCTCCCTGCTCCCCTGCCTCTTGGTCACCCCAACTTCTCAAACAACTCCGCTAACACCACATTAGAAAACAAAAACCCTTGGGGATCAATCAAACGCAACCTTCCCCCTGCAACTTCTACCCAACCTTTCTGAAAGTGCGATCGCAAACACCTGCAAATTTCCTCTACCTTCTCTTCGCCAAACGCCTGCGCCAACGTGGTTAAACTCAAACCCTCTGCCAAACGTAACCCCAACATTAACGTTTCTAACAATACTTCTTTTGAGGGGGTCACATCACAATCAATTACACCGCCAGCTTGCACCCACTGATAATACTCCTTAGTTTTACGGGGACGAGTGAAGCGCTTCCCCTCAACATAACTCGCCGCACCCATACCAAAGCCATAGTAAGGGCGGTTTTCCCAATAAACTCGATTATGCCGACACTGATGACCAGGTTGAGCATAATTAGAAATTTCATAATGCTCATAACCTGCACTAGTCAAAACTTGCTGCCCCATCCGGTACATTTTGACTGTGGCTTCATCCGTAGGCAAAGGAATATCGCCAGGTTTGTAGTAACGACCAAAGGCTGTACCTGGTTCGATGGTAAGATCGTAGATAGAAATGTGAGTGGGTACAAGCGCTACTCCTTTCTCTAGGGAATCTTGCCATTGATCCAAAGACTGATGCGGCAACCCAGAAATTAAGTCTAAGCTAAATTCGGGAATCTCGACTTGGTGGATTAGTTCCACAGCTGCAAAAATATCTTCAACTGAGTGCGATCGCCCCGCCCTCTGCAATAATTCTTCTTGAAAGGCTTGTACACCTAAACTTACCCGGTTCACGCCGACATTGCGATAGCCTGCTATATGGGCTAAATCAAAGGTGGCTGGGTCAATTTCCATAGAAATTTCTGCCCCAGACGCAATACCAAAATGCTTCTCTAGTTCTGTTACTATCCGTTGTAACTGCTCTACTGATAGCAGCGAAGGAGTACCACCGCCGAAGAAAATTGTCTTCAGGGGTTGACCCAATGCTGGTGTAATGGCAATTTCTTGACATAGCACCTCAACATATTGGGAGATAGTACCAGATGTTTCGCCCCGCAAGCGATCGCCCACAACAGACACCGGGAAATCACAATAAAAACACCGCCGTCTGCAAAAGGGAATATGCACATACGCAGAACTCGCAATTCCAGAAATACTAAATTTTTGACTCATTTTGAGAAAAGATTAAGTTAAGCCAACTGCGAATTAGAGACAATGAAAATGAGGTAAGAATTCAGGAGTCAGGAGCCAAAAGCCAGAAGAATTGTAAAATCAAGCGTGCAATAACTTCTTGATTTTATTAAACTCCAGTAAGTTTGAGTATCAAAGTTTTCTGAATTCTGAATTCTGAATTCTTACAAAATAAGTAGTTTTTTTACAAGTTTTTGTCGTTTTACAACGAAACAATGAAAAATATGAATATAAAAACCTTTGGTTATAATAATTGCAGATATTGCGCTACTAAACCCTTAGTGTAAGTCAATATTGATGAGTTTATCTTACCGATGAAATAAAAAATACTTAACTTTATCGGTTACCACAGTTGCAGGAAAACAAGACAACCATGCTTGACGCCATTATTATTTTCTCATTTATTCTGGCAGCGTCGGGAATAGGGTTCTACAGCATTGAACTACTGCCCAATGGCACATTAGATCAGGTAACAAATGTTGAAGCTTTACGCTTAATTGTTGCCGTCTTTGCCGCTATTATTGGTGGTGCGATCGGGCTGAGTTTTCAGACGACATATCGTCGCCTAGAATCACAAATCAAAGAAATGCCTCTGGAAGTGATTTTAACTCGTGCGATCGGCTTAGTGATTGGGCTATTGCTAGCTAACCTGATGCTAGCCCCACTATTTTTGCTACCCATCCCGGCAGATTTTGGATTTATTAAGCCACTGGTGGCAGTTGTCGGTAGTATTATCCTCTCCGTCACTGGCATGAATTTGGCAGATACCCACGGGCGAGGCTTACTGCGGTTTATTAATCCTAACACCGTCGAATCAATGGTAGTGGAAGGAACGCTAAAACCCGCTAATACTAAAGTTTTAGACACCAGCTGCATTATCGATGGTCGCATTGAAGCGTTACTAGAAACAGGGTTTTTGGAAGGGCAAATTCTTGTACCGCAGTTTGTCTTGCAAGAACTTCAACAAGTAGCGGATGCTAGTAAAGACCAAAAACGCGTGCGGGGAAGACGAGGACTAGAAATTCTCAACCGCATTAAAGAAGAATATCCTGATCGCATCGTGATTAATACAATTGACTACGAAGATATTCCCACAGTCGATGCCAAGTTGGTGCGCTTTGCCCAAGAAATTAGCGGTACATTGCTAACCAACGACTACAACTTGTCTAAAGTCGCTAGCGTCCAGAAAGTACCTGTTTTAAATGTAAATGATTTAGTAAACGCCGTCCGTCCCAGTTATTTACCAGGCGACAACCTTGATTTGAAAATTCTCAAGGAAGGCAAAGAACCCAGTCAAGGCATTGGCTACCTAGATGATGGCACAATGGTAGTCGTTGAAGAAGGTAGCAATTATGTAGGTGGTGAACTGCGAGTAGTAGTCACCAGTGCTTTGCAAACCACCGCAGGAAGAATGATTTTTGCCAAACCCCAAGCTTCAGCATTAGCGTGAAACAATGGGATGTTTAATTCGAGTCCACTTACTAATCGGTGCAGTCAACCTGCACCGATTATTTATTGATTAGACTCACTAGACTCACTTACCTGCAAATACTGTAACTGTTCAATTGATAACCCTGTGACTCTGCCAATCACCTCTAATGGCATACCAGTATTAAATAGATTTCTTGCAACTTCAAGTAAAGCTTCAGCCTTGCCTTCAACCTTGCCTTCAGCCTTGCCTTCAGCTTTGCCTTCGTCTAAAATATCTTGATAAATCACTGACTCGCGCATAATATCTGACCTCAAAACTCGTCTGATAACCTCTTTATCTAATACTAAACCAGCTAAAATCGCTGTGGAAGCAGCAATATTACTTTGATTTCTTGATTCTGTCATACTATTAATGTCCCGTGCAACTTGGTTAAGCACGGCTTCTCGATCAATTGTACTACTCAAAACTGCAAAGGGTAACAATCCAGCCGTTCTCAGAAATACTTCAGTTGGTTGTTCCCAAAGTCTGATAACTGAAAATTCATGGCTTGTCCCAGCAATTGTAAATGTATTTTGTTGCACCAACTCTGAATTTGTCTGCTTAAGATAAATCACAACTTGATGCATCGCTTTGTCTGGAAAGCGGCGATATACTCGCAATCGATAGTCAATCATCCGAAAAGGAATTTCAGCATCAGCTTGGGTTTGAAATTCCAAATGTAAGATGTTTTGCTCCGACTGTAGCAGAATTAGGGCATCAGCACGAATGGGTTCGAGAGATAATTCTTTTGGACTGAGTTCGGTTAAAGTAATAGGTTCGCCTAATAACCAAGTGGCGAAATCGCTGGAGAAATTTTCAGCTAAAAATTTACAGATATTGTCAAACATTTGAGAATTTTACCAAACAGCTCACCCATTTGCTATTTATCCGAAATTCTTTAATACAAAAATCTATAATATTAGAGTTTTTATAAATCTTTAATGATAAATTATTTGGAGCTTTAAAGAAAGTAATTTTTTACTTGTAAACGTAATTATAAATTAACTAAACTGGTGTTATGAGTTGTTAGCATTCTGAGTATGATAAAGCGCATTTGCACTATGGTTAATATTTTTACAATAACTTCATTATCTGCTTTTGTATTTGCTGGTGCTATTACTTTATTGCTCGTGCAGACAGTTACAGCTAAACCAGTACACACAAAAAAGCAAGTCAATCAACCAATACCATTTAACTCAAGAGTACAAATATACCCTGCAAATAATAGCCTCCCAACAAGTCGCTTAATTACGATTGAACGTGTTCTTAAAAAGTCTAGTAAGATGCAAATAACAGAAGCAAAACTTACAACGTACGAAGAATTTGCAGCCAAAACGGGAGAGTACAAATCATCGATTTCTAACAACCGGATGGTGTGGATAGTGACTGGTTTCGTCCAAGGTGAGTTAAGAATGTCTAGAGGTAGAAGTGTATGTACTGATAACGCTAAACTTGTGGAACTAATGGATGCAGAAACTGGCGATTCTTTTGGTAGAAGTATTTACTGTCCCCCAAACAACGTGATAAATTTTATGCCGTAAATTTGACGCATAAATGGAGGGAGACTATAAAAAATATATCTTACGATCGCCTCTATAAGAGTTATGAATATACCAATTTGTGCAGCAATAAGCCGTAATTACGCGCTTGGCGATCGCTTCACTATCTATAATCATGAGAACTTCGCCCGTCAGCACTAAGTTTAATGCTCATAAATCTCTAATGGTAAATTATCTGGGTCTTTAAAAAAAGTAAATTTCTTACCTGTGATTTCATCAATTCTGATATTTTCTACCTCTAACCCTTTTGATTTTAAATAAAAAACAGTTTCCTCAACATCATCAACTTTAAAAGCAAGATGTCTTAAACCACAAGACTCTGGTTTACTAGGTCGTTCTGGAGGATTTGGGAAAGAGAATAGTTCGATTTGAGCATTTTCTCCAACTTTTAAATCTAATTTATAAGAATTTCTGGCGGCGCGAAAAGTTTCTTGAATAATCGGAAATCCTAAAACTTCTACATAAAATTTTTTGGAGCGATCGTAGTCAGAACAAATAATAGCTACATGATGAATACCAGTGGTTTTCATGTGTACTTCTCCAGCTACCAACCATTTACCTTTAGCACTTTTAGCAAAATTTTACTAGTACACTGTGGCGGAAGTTTGCCTAGTTGCTTGAGCAACTTGTCTTGGCGGATGTTTAACCTTTCGCATATTTAACTAAAATTCATATTTAATCAGCAAAAAGGCTTGTTGCTTTCTCAAAACTTCATATTCAATAAGCAAAAAGGCATATTGCTTTCTCAAAATGCTTGATTACTTTCTCAAACCCCAGTTTGCTTTCTCATTTCAGTAGATTCAGCAAGCAAAAAGACATATTACTTTCTCAAACCCCAGTTTGCTTTCTCATTTCGGTAGATTCAGCAAGCAAAAAGACATATTACTTTCTCAAACCCCAGTTTGCTTGTTTATTTAAGTAATTCACGCATTGATTTTGG
>NZ_CAXTNE010000115.1:0-23200 GCF_964245445.1 uncultured Nostoc sp. | reverse complement strand
AAAATACCACCTGTTGGTATAAAATATTAGGCTGTGGGCTTTTTTCTGTTGGGGGGCAGGGGAGCAGGGGAAGAAGAACTATTATTGACCCATGCCCCATGCCCAAAATCTAAAATTTAAAATTCCCGTGATCGAAACAGACTCATGATACAGAGCAAGTAAATTTATTTATGGAGAAGAAAAAAAATGTATGTAGTGATGCACTGCGCGTTCGCTTTTGGCGTCTCGTAGAGAGAAATACGGCGTCCGTTGACTTGCCCCTAAATTTATGTATGGGGATTACTAATTTTGAATTTTGAATTTTGAATTTTGAATTCGGAGCAAAGCGACGTGACACTCCCCAACCCTGGCAGCGTCTTGGCTACATTAACTGAACTGACTCAAGTTAATCGTACTCACGCCCTACTGCGTCGTGTTAAAGACTTATCTGTTAATGAATTTGTTTGCTTACTCGACTTCATAACTGCTGAGTTCCAGCAATTTCTGAGAGCTATTGAACTGATCAATAATGAAGCTCTAGAAACTATGTTGGAGAAGGTGCTAGAAGCTATCACACTCAAAATTGGTCAAATCCTGCAAGCAGAACACACAGCTATTTTTTTAGTTGACTATGACAAAGGTCAACTGTGGTCAAAAGTTCCTCAAGATAATACCCAAAAATTCTTAGAAATTCGGACTCCTATTACAGTGGGTATCCCCGGTCATGTTGCCAGTACAGGTGAATATCTCAATATATCTGAAACTTATACTCATCCCTTATTTAGCCCAGAACTTGAAAAACAAATGGGCTACAAAATCCATAATATTTTATGTATGCCTGTTATCAGTAGCAAAAACCAGACTGTAGCGGTAGTGCAACTGGCTAATAAAACCGGAAATGTTCCGTTTAATTCTGATGATGAAGAACGTTTTCGAGACTTCGCTGCTTCTATTGGTATTATTCTGGAAAGCTGCCAATCTTTTTATGTAGCCGCTCGTAATCAAAGAGGCGCAACGGCTTTATTGCGGGCAACTCAGACACTGGGGCAAAGTTTGGATTTAGAAGCAACTTTGCAGATAGTTATGGAGCAAGCTCGAATTTTAATGCAAGCAGACCGCAGCACACTGTTTTTATATCGTAAAGAGATGAGCGAACTCTGGACGAAAGTTGCAGCTGCGGCAGATGGCACAAACTTGATAGAAATCCGCATTCCCGCTAACCGTGGCATTGCTGGCTATGTGGCCTCCACTGGTGAAGCCTTAAATATTTCCGATGCTTATAAAGATCCCCGGTTTGACCCGACTACAGATAGAAAAACTGGCTATGTAACTCGTAATATCCTGTGTTTGCCAGTATTTAATTCGGCAAATGAATTAATTGGCGTTACACAATTAATTAATAAGCAACAAAGCAGTTTTACCGCTTCTGATGAAGAGTTTATGCGGGCTTTTAATATTCAGGCAGGAGTTGCTTTAGAAAATGCTCGTCTGTTTGAAAATGTACTGTTAGAAAAACAGTATCAAAAAGATATTTTACAAAGTTTATCAGATGCAGTGATTTCTACAGATATGGCAGGACGCATTGTTACAATTAATGATGCGGCGCTAGAGTTGCTAGGCTGTCCTATAAAAGATGCTAATAGTAAGAACAACAAGCTTTCGTGGGAACAAAATTTGATTGGTCGCCTAGTTTGGGAAGTTGTACCAATTGAAAATCTCCAAATGCGGCTAGAAGATAGTTTAAAAACTGGAGCAAAACATTATGTGCCAGAGCAAAGTTTGATAGTAGGAATTTTTCAAGTTAAGAGTGAGGAGTTAGAAGTTAAAAGTGAGACTCAAGAATCAAAATTCAGGACTCTGGACTCAATTTTAGCAGTCCGCGATCGCACTAACCCCGATGTGTTCATTCCCTGGAATCTACCCCTGACTTCCCAATCTGAGTTTCTTACTGCTGATGAGGTACAAAAATTAGAACGTAGTACGAATCTCACTGTTAATCCCTTAACTAACCCAGAAGGCGGTGTCCGGGGTGGTTTGGTGGTGTTAGAAGACATCAGCCAGGAAAAACGGATGAAAACTACCATGTCCCGCTACCTAACGCCCCATGTAGTCGAACAAGTTATGGCTTTGGGGGAAGATGCTTTAATGGTGGGTGAGCGCAAGGAAGTAACTATCTTGTTTTCTGATATCCGGGGTTACACCACACTTACAGAAAATATCGGTGCAGCTGAAGTGGTATTGCTGCTCAATCAGTATTTTGAAACGATGGTAGAAGCGGTTTTTAACCACGAAGGCACTCTCGATAAATTTATTGGTGATGCCTTAATGGCGGTATTTGGTGCGCCGCTACCACTTACAGAAAATCATGCTTGGAGGGCTGTGCAGTCAGCATTAGATATGCGACAACGGTTAGAGGAATTTAACCGACGGCGAATTATCCAGGCGCAGCCACAAATTCATATTGGCATTGGGATTAGTTCTGGGGATGTGGTTTCGGGTAATATTGGTTCCCGCAAACGCATGGATTACACCGTAATTGGAGATGGCGTAAATTTGAGTTCGCGTTTAGAAGCGGTAACTAAGGATTACGGTTGTGATATAATTCTAAGCGAATTTACTTATCGGCTTTGCAGCGATCGCATTTGGGTGCGCCAGTTAGATAAAATTCGAGTCAAAGGGAAACACCAGGCTGTAAATATCTACGAGTTAATTGGCGATCGCACCACCTCTCTAGATGCCAAAACTCAAGAGTTTTTATTTCACTATCATACTGGACGCTCCGCTTATTTATCGCGCAACTTCTCACAAGCGATCGCCTGTTTTGAAGCCGCCAAATGTATCCAACCCCAAGACCAAGCTGTTGATATCCACCTAGAACGGGCGCGTAATTACCAACAAGCGCCGCCCCCAGAATCCTGGGATGGTGTCTGGACAATGCTTACTAAATAGTCATTTGTCATTTGTCATTGGGTATGGTTCTTGCCCTTGTCCCCTTCAACCTTCAACCTCCCCCTGGTCATTCTGAAACGGATCTTCGCCAATTCTTAGCTCTTTTTTTGAACGTTTCAACTGTTTCCATAGATCCTTTATTTGTTCGTAAGCTTCACCTGGAGGAAGTTTTCCACCTGTTTCTAAGTTGCAAATGTAGCTTACTCGTTGGGCAAATTCTTGTAGATTTGCATTAAAAACCAAGTTTTCTGGCTTTACCTGACCGTAGTAGCGGCCGCGAGGGTAAAGAAAATCATCCTTGTTCACTATTTTGTTCTCCAATTTATTAAACTCCCCTTGTGTTTAAATCTCTAAAGCTGAATCATTAGCTCCCCTGATCTTTAATTTCCCAATTTGCCGTGGTCAGACTGCGGGAACTCGAACCATCGAACTGCTTTTCCAATTAATGATGGGGAAATTGGTTAATTTAGATTTTGAGACTAGAAAATAAAGCTTGAAATACTTTTACCGTAAAAGTTACAAAAAAAGTTTCTGCTAAAGTGACTAAAGAAAATATTTGACTTACCTCCCAGTTGTCAATTTATCTTATCTTAATTTATGAATTTCTGACTGTAATTAACTTCAGTTAAAACCCTGAGTTACAGTATACGAAAAAATACCCGTGTTATCTAGTAATTATCATTTTTGCAAAAATAATTACAGATTTTTGCGAGTGAAAGTACTTAGGAAAATTTACTACACGTTAAAGCCAATTGTCGTCTGTTAAAAGTTAGAGATTCAGTTGTGGATCTTTAGCAACTTTCTGCTGGACCGTGACCAAAAACAGGTAAAGGGAAAGGAGAACAGAGCGGAAAAATTTTCCTCTGTGCCCGTCTGCCCTCTTCTTGCGTTACGGGTTCCTGCCATAGACCTCTGCCCAATTAACCGTATCCTCGCACCCTCCTAAATAATCATCAATGGCTAATAGTTAATAACTAAAGATAAAATGGTGAAGCCTTAAAGGACAACTTTTGTCCATCGCCTAGAACTTTACCTGCCACCATGTCTGTTAATTCCAAGTTATACGAAGGCAAAGCCAAAATTCTCTATACAACAGACGATCCGGAAGTCTTGTTGGCTGATTTTAAGGACGACGCCACAGCGTTTAACGCCCAAAAACGTGGCAGTATCCAACACAAAGGAAAGATTAATTGTAGCATTTCCAGCCAGCTTTTTAAACAGTTGGAGGCAAATGGTATAAAGACTCACTTTATCGACAGCCCTACTCCAAATCAGATGCGGGTGAAAGCAGTAAAGATTTTACCCTTAGAAGTAGTTATCAGAAATATTGCTGCTGGCAGTTTGTCTCAGCAAACAGGCTTACCAGTGGGTACAATTCTAAAACAGCCAATGGTAGAGTTTTATTACAAAAACGATCACTTAGGAGATCCTTTGCTGACACGCGATCGCCTGTACCTGCTAGAACTAGCGACTGCGGAACAAGTAGACGCAATTACACATCTAGCATTGCAAATCAATGAATTTCTCAAGAATTTTTGGCAACGATGCGGCATTACTTTAGTAGACTTCAAACTAGAGTTTGGTTTGGACTCACAGCAGCAGTTGCTCTTGGCAGACGAAATTAGCCCCGACACCTGCCGTTTATGGGATACCGCAGAACAGGACTCAAACCGCCGGGTAATGGACAAAGACCGCTTTCGCCGGGACTTAGGAAATGTAGAAAATGCCTACCAGGAGGTTTTACAAAGAGTGCTAAAAGCAGTAGAGAGTAATAATTAAGTGGGTAAAAATCAATTAAACTCGTGTGGATTGTCCAAAGTCTAATTGTCAGTTGTCCTTTGTTATTCACCAACGGCTAATGACTAATGACCAATGACTAATGACTATTTGTGATGGTGTGTGTGTGGTCGTGAAGAGGAATTATAAGTAAAATGCGTTTATCTCCCATGTTGCTGGCAGCAGTAGCAATTACAGTCCCTTTGGGCGGTTCATTGAGTGCAAATGCAGAAACCGCCAACAGTTCAAAACAGACAACAGAAGTTTTGACACTAGAAACAAATCAGCACCCAGAAAAGGATACTGGTCAGGTTGATAGTAAAAGTTTAGAATCTCGACCTAATCCCGCAAGGGTTATGGAGGCGGATAAATCGCACATTGTCGCAGTTTACCCTGTTAATCCAGGAGCGATGCCTGCGGCGGGCTACGCCTACGCAACCCCAGAGGTAATCGTGCCAACCTTCACAACGCCAAAAACTGCACAAACCCCTCAAATAGATCCTAACTCTACTCAACAGCCGTCTCCCGCTCCAGACATTCCACCGCCAGAAATTCAACAACCAACGCCTTCTCCAACTCCTGAGACTACTCCAGTCCCAGAAAATGTCAACCCACCGACAACGGAACCTTTATCACCCACAACTCCAGAACCATCTACCGCTCCCGATGTTCCATTCCCAAATGGTCAACAAAGAACACCTGCCCCAAGCCCAGGTGCGACTCCCAGTCCGCAAAATGTTAACCCGCCGACAACTCCAGGAAATGCTCAACCCAACACAGTCCCAGAAGCCAATGACCCCCGCGTATTGGTGTCGGAAGTAGTAATTAGAGCACAGACTGGGCAACTACCACCAGGACTAGAAGACCAAGTTTATAGAGTAATTCGTACCCAACCAGGACGAACGACAACCCGCAGCCAACTGCAAGAAGATATTAACGCCATCTTTGGTACTGGTTTCTTCTCCAACGTGCAAGCAGCCCCAGAAGATACCCCCTTGGGAGTGCGGGTGAGCTTTGTTGTACAGCCTAACCCCGTCCTAAGCAAAGTAGAAGTGCAAGCCAATCCTGGTACTGGTGTTGCCTCAGTACTCCCAGCTAATACTGTGGATGAAGTATTTCGGGAGCAGTATGGCAAAATCCTTAACTTACGTGACTTGCAGGAAGGCATCAAGCAGTTAAACAAGCGGTATCAAGACCAAGGTTACGTACTAGCTAACGTGATTGGAGCGCCACAAGTCTCTGAAAACGGAGTTGTAACCTTGCAAGTAGCAGAAGGTGTAGTAGAGAATATTAGAGTCCGGTTTCGCAATAAAGATGGTCAGGAGACAAACGAGAAAGGACAACCAATTCGGGGACGGACACAGGATTACATCATTACGCGAGAATTGGAGTTGAAGCCAGGACAAGTATTCAATCGCAACACAGTACAAAAAGACCTACAGCGCGTGTATGGACTAGGACTGTTTGAAGATGTGAATGTCTCTCTTGACCCTGGTACTGATCCCAGCAAGGTGGATGTAGTAGTGAATGTAGCAGAACGCAGCAGTGGTTCTATTGCGGCTGGTGCAGGGATTAGTTCTGCTAGCGGACTTTTTGGAACAGTTAGCTATCAACAGCAAAACCTGAACGGTAGGAACCAAAAACTGGGAGCAGAAGTACAGGTGGGAGAACGGGAACTGCTGTTTGACCTGCGGTTTACAGACCCTTGGATTGCCGGAGATCCTTACCGGACTTCCTACACAACCAATATTTTTCGCCGTAGTTCCATTTCGTTGATCTTTGATGGTCAAGATGAAGATATAAGGACGTTTGACCCAGGTAATCCTACTAATACAGATGCTCAGGATCGCCCCCGGATTCTCCGTCTAGGTGGTGGTGTTACCTTTACGCGTCCCCTCTCTGCCAATCCTTACAAAACTTCTGTATGGACTGCCTCAGCAGGTTTACAGTATCAACGAGTTTCTGCGCGTGATGCTGATGGCAATCTCAGAAAAACAGGAGCTGTATTTGATGATGATAACGGTAACCGCATCAGCGAGGAAATTCCATTAACCTTATCTAGCGGCGGTCAAGACGATTTACTACTGTTGCAACTGGGAGCACAGCGCGATCTCCGTAATAACCCATTGCAACCCACTAGCGGTTCTTATCTCCGCTTCGGAGTTGATCAGTCGGTTCCCGTCGGGCTAGGCAACATCTTACTCACCAGATTTCGAGGCAGCTACAGTCAATATTTACCCATCAAGCTGATTAGCCTCTCCAAAGGCGCACAAACCTTAGCATTTAATCTGCAAGCAGGAACCATCCTTGGTGACTTGCCTCCTTACGAAGCCTTTACCCTTGGAGGTAGCAACTCCGTCCGGGGTTATGAAGAAGGAGCATTAAGCAGTGGACGCTCTTATGTGCAAGCATCAGTAGAGTATCGGTTTCCAGTTTTTTCAGTAGTCAGTGGCGCACTATTTTTTGATCTCGGCAGCGATCTGGGAACTAGTACTAGGGCGGCTGAAGTTTTGAATAAAAATGGTAGTGGCTTCGGCTATGGTCTTGGCGTTCGCGTCCAGTCTCCACTGGGGCCAATTCGGATTGACTACGGTATCAACGATGATGGTGATAGCCGAATTAATTTCGGTATTGGCGAAAGGTTTTAATTTGTCATTAGTCATTAGTCATTGGTTACTGGTGAATAACAAAGAACAAAGGACTAATGACACTCTCTTTTCCTAATTAGCTTGCTAATTTTAACATTTACCTCAATACTGTTCCGATAAAGGAATTAATTACATTTTTAGGGGAATATCAGGGATTTTACCAAAATAGACGATGAAGAATACTAAAGGAAATATACTGTCTTTTAGGCTATGCAACAGCACACTCTAGCTGGGGAAATCACCCAAATAGGGATGGGATTGCATAGCGGTGTTAGTACCCAGGTGCGGATACTACCAGCTGAGGCGGGAAGTGGACGTTACTTTGTACGGGTAGATTTACCGGATTTGCCGATCATTCCAGCCCAAGTTGCGGCAGTTAGTCACACTGTTCTCTCAACTCAGTTGGGCAAGGGTGAGGTAGCCGTCCGCACGGTAGAACATTTGTTGGCTGCGCTTTCGGGTATGGGTGTGGATAATGCCCAGATTGAAATTGATGGTCCAGAGGTTCCACTTTTAGATGGTTCAGCAAGTGTATGGACAGCCAATATTGCCCAAGTTGGCTTAGTATCACAACCCGTTAACAACCAAGTTCCTAAGGCTATTACAGAACCAATATGGGTCTATCAAGGCGATGCCTTTGTATGTGCCCTCCCAGCACCAGAAACCCGCTTTAGTTACGGTATTGATTTTGACCTGCCTGCCATTGGTAATCAATGGCACAGTTGGTCGCTAACCACTGAACTAAAAAAAGCTTCTGCTAGCTTTGCTGCGGAAATTGCTCCCGCCCGGACTTTTGGGTTACTGCATCAAATTGAACACTTACAAAAAACAGGGTTAATTAAAGGTGGCAGTTTGGATAATGCACTCGTTTGTGGACCAGAAGGGTGGCTAAATCCACCATTAAGATTTGCAAATGAGCCAGTCCGTCATAAAATCTTGGATTTAGTAGGAGATTTAAGTTTACTAGGAACTTTTCCTATTGCTCATTTCTTAGCGTATAAAGCCAGCCACAATTTACACATTCAACTGGCTCAGAGAATTTTAGATTTTGGATTTTAAATTTGATTTAAAGTTTACAATCCAAAATTATTAAGGCTTTCGATATACGCCTGCCTACTCAACTTTCAGATAAAAAATTAACCACACGGCCAATGTCAATCCTCACTGAAGTGAATACCATTACACCTACATCTACCGAATCACAGGCTATAAATGAGACTACAATTATATCTGAGATTAAAACAACCTTTACATCTGAAGAAATTCAGAAATTGCTACCCCACCGCTACCCATTTTTACTTGTAGACAAAATAATTGATTACGTTCCAGGTAAAAAAGCTGTTGGAGTAAAAAACGTTACTATCAACGAACCCCATTTTCCAGGACATTTCCCAGGACGTCCACTGATGCCAGGGGTACTAATTGTCGAAGCAATGGCCCAAGTTGGGGGCATTGTTTTAACTCAAATGTCTTCGGTAGAAGGCGGACTGTTCGTCTTCGCTGGTATCGATAAAGTCCGTTTTCGCCGCCAGGTTGTACCGGGGGATCAACTAGTAATGACGGTGGAACTGTTATGGGTAAAACAACGTCGTTTCGGTAAGATGCAAGGTCGTGCCGAAGTTGACGGTCAACTTGCTTGTGAAGGGGAATTAATGTTTTCTCTAGTTAATTAAAAGTTTGCTTTCGTGGTATTGGCATAGCCGTGAAATGCCCTTACTGAATCCTGAAAAAGGATCGCAGTTAAAAAAAATCCACAACAGCATCTGAATAATTTATTGATTTTCGACGCCCTCTTTACGAGACGCACTCACGAACACACTTAACTTGCTTTGCCCGACACTTTCGTTCACTGAAATACTTCACGCTCAACAATGCCAGTCGCCTCAATGGGATGGCAGTCAGTATAACTCTCTTAACCAGGGTAACGCACTGCTTTAAAAACCCCACCCGGCGCTGGCTTATCAAGACAGTTCTGGAGATTCACCCTTGAAAACGCTAATTCATCCAACTGCTGTAATTCATCCAAAATCGGAACTCCACCATACAGTGCAAGTCGGTGCCTATGCTGTGATTGGAGCGCATGTCAAAGTGGGCCCTGAAACAATAATCGGCGCTCATGCTGTGCTAGAGGGACCTTGTGAAATTGGGGCGCAAAATCAGATTTTTACAGGTGCAGCCATCGGCATGGAACCCCAGGATCTCAAGTTTGTGGGAGAACCAACCTGGGTCAAAATTGGTGATAACAACTTGATTCGTGAGTACGTTACCATTAACCGCGCTACTGGTGCTGGTGAAGCAACAGTGATTGGTGATGGTAACTTACTGATGGCTTATGTTCATGTGGCTCATAACTGCGTGATTGAAGACCAGGTAGTAATTGCTAACTCTGTGGCGTTGGCGGGTCATGTGCATATAGAGTCACGCGCTAGGTTGAGTGGGGTTTTAGGTGTCCATCAATTTGTGCATATTGGTAGACAGGCAATGGTGGGAGGCATGGCACGGATTGACCGGGATGTGGCCCCATATATGCTAGTGGAGGGAAATCCGGCGCGGGTACGAACCCTCAACCTTGTCGGACTTAAACGGTCTGGTATGGACTCAACAGATTTGCAAATGCTCAAAAAAGCCTTCCGCATTCTCTACCGCTCTGATTTGCCCTTTAAGGATGCTTTAGAAGAGTTGGAATTGTTAGGGGATAGCGAACAGTTACAGCATCTGCGACGTTTTCTGTTACTTTCTCAGATGCCAGGAAGGCGTGGCTTGATTCCCGGTAGGGGAAAAAAAGGCGTGAGTGATGAGTCGTGAATTATAAGTTAGGAGTTAGGAGTTAGGAGTTGATGACTCAAATTTTTAATTCCTCACTCCTAACTCTTCACTTCTAACTATTTATTTCCTAACTTTTAACTTTAATTATCAAATGCGGATATTTATCAGCACTGGCGAAGTATCTGGCGATTTACAAGGGTCGCTGCTAATTACAGCGCTGAAGCGTCAAGCTGTAGCGATTGGGTTGGAATTAGAGATTGTGGCGCTGGGTGGCGAAAAAATGGTGGAGGCTGGGGCAATTCTGTTGGGAAATACCAGTAGTATTGGCTCAATGGGTATTCTAGAAGGTTTACCTTATCTTTTACCGACCCTCCAGGTGCAACGTCAGGCGATCGCTTTCTTAAAACAAAATCCACCGGATTTAGTGGTGCTGATTGATTATATGACTCCCAATCTAGAAATTGGGACTTATATGAAACAGCAATTACCAGATGTGCCTGTGGTGTATTACATTGCTCCCCAAGAGTGGGCTTGGTCAATAAGTTTGCGTAGAACTAACCGGATTGTTGGTTTTACAAATAAGCTGTTGGCAATTTTCCCACAAGAAGCCCGTTACTTTCGTGAGAAAGGGGCAGAAGTTAGTTGGGTAGGGCATCCTTTGGTTGACCGAATGCAAGATGCTCCTAGTCGCCAAGCAGCTCGTGCAACACTGGGGATTGCACCAGAACAAATTGCGATCGCACTTCTCCCCGCCTCTCGTCGCCAAGAACTAAAATATCTTTTACCAGTAATATTTCAAGCCGCCCAAACGATTCAAGCGAAATTACCTGAAGTTCATTTCTGGATACCCCTGTCGCTGGAAGTCTATAGACAGCCAATTGAACAGGCTATTGAGCGTTACGGTTTACGGGCGACAATTATATCAGGCCAACAAATGGAAGTTTTTGCTGCTGCTGATTTAGCCATTAGTAAATCTGGTACTGTCAATTTAGAACTTGCTCTGTTAAACGTGCCGCAAGTTGTAGTTTACCGCCTAAGTTCTTTAACTGCTTGGATAGCTCGTAACATCCTTAAAGGTTCTATAACCTTTGCATCACCAGCTAATTTAGTAGTAATGAAGCCGATTGTGCCAGAATTTTTACAAGAGCAAGCCACACCAGAGAATATTATCCAAACGGCGATGGAACTGCTACTCAATCCCAGTCGCAAAGAGCAAACTTTGATAGATTATCAAGAAATGCGGCAAAGTTTAGGAGAAGTTGGGGTGTGCGATCGCGTTGCTCAAGAAATTTTGCAAATGGTGCTGGGGAGTAGGGAGTAGGGACTGGGGACTGGGGAAATTTTGTATATTTATTTAATACTCAATACCCAAAATACCCAATACCCATTCCCTAATTCCCAATACCCAATCTCTTTAGAGGTGTCATGGCTTATGAGATGAAAAAACAAAGAGCGATCGCAGTTGACTTATTCGCTGGCGCGGGGGGTATGACTCTTGGCTTTGAACAAGCTGGCTTTGATGTGCTAGCGTCTGTCGAGATTGACCCCATCCACTGTGCAACACATGAGTTTAACTTCCCTTTTTGCTCAGTGTTATGTAAAAGTGTTGTGGATACAACCGGGGAAGAAATTAGGAATCGGTCTGAGATTGGCGATCGCGAAATTGATGTGGTAATTTGTGGCTCACCATGTCAAGGGTTTTCTCTAATTGGGAAGCGGGCTATTGATGATCCCCGAAACTCTTTGGTGTTTCACTTTCATCGGCTGGTTTTTGAGCTAAAACCAAAGTTCTTTGTAATGGAAAATGTCCGGGGGATTACAGTTGGCGAACATAAACAAATCCTCCAATCCTTAATTAGCGAGTTTAGAATTCGTGGCTATAAAGTCGAAGAAAATTATCAAATTCTCAACGCTGCACATTATGGAGTACCACAGTCCCGTGAGAGATTATTTCTTATGGGTGCAAGGGAAGATGTAGAGTTACCGAAATACCCTCAGCCGATTACTAAACAATCATTACCAAATAATTTAACTTCTAAAAAAATATCTAATATCCCATTGAGTCCTACAGTATTGGATGCAATTGGAGATTTACCTGAAATAGAAAAATATCCAGAGTTATTAACAAGAGATTGGGTTGTAGCAGAATATAAAAAGCCTAGTAACTATGCTCTTGTACTTCGCGGTATCAAATGCCTAGACGATGATTATTCTTATAAGCGAGAATATGATTTGCGAATACTTTCTTCAAGTTTAAGAACAAAACATTCTGCGGAAACTATTCAACGTTTTCAGGAGACTCAACAAGGCGAGAGAGAAAAAATTAGTCGTTTTTATAAGCTACATCCTGCTGGTGTCTGTAATACTTTAAGAGCGGGAACAGATAAGTATAGGGGTTCTTTCACATCTCCTAGACCAATTCATCCAATTACGCCGCGCTGTATCACCGTTAGAGAAGCGGCGAGATTGCATTCTTACCCTGATTGGTTTAGATTTCATGTAACTAAATGGCACGGATTTCGGCAAGTTGGTAACTCTGTACCACCTTTACTAGCAAAGGCTGTGGCGGCAGAAATTATTTGCAATTTGAATATTTCGCCTTTTAAACCGAGTTTTGGATACAAATTGGGAGAGGAAAAGCTATTACAATTTAATATGTCGCAAGCGGCACAATATTATCAGCGGGACTGGTAAGTTGTAATACAGCAGAATTCAGAATTCAGAATTCAGTAGCAAAACACGCTTTATACCTGAGTAACAGACTTAGCTTGTGTACCTCACCAACTTGAAATCTGCTGTATCTGCAAGATTTCATTATCTCAACCCATCGTAAAACCTTTCAACTAGTTAGACAGCCTCTCCACTACTAGCCAGTTTTTTCTTGAGTATCTCTTCCATTTCTCTTAAATTCTCATTAGTCTTAGGGAATGGATATGTCGGACTATTAGGACTTCCCCGTTTGATTAATGCCTCAATGGCTTCATCATCTTCACGATGAGCTAAAATATATGCTTTAAGTTCTTGACGGGACATTTTGCTAAAGTCGGGCTTCGTCATCGTTAAACCCCCATTGACCATCGGAAAAAATTAGAATTTTTAGGCTCTCAGTCACACCAGCAAGGATAAACACGGTCTTGGTGTTTTGGGTGTACCGAAATAATATGGATAAGCTGATATCCATTTGAGAGCATTTGTCACACTCTGACGCAGGCAAGAGCCTGTTGTGCGGTAGGCATGCAATTGTATTTACATGATAGCGAGTAAAACCATACCGTAAAAAGGATGCTGATTTAAAGTGATCCAACTATTTAACATGAAGCTGGGCAACGCCTACCATACAATTTGGCTTGATTTGATAGTTTGCAGCTTGATTTGGGCATTTTTTATGGCGGGTTGTACTAAGTCCAAGCACGGAAAAATGTACTATCTTCCCAGATATTAGCAGTCCGTTGTGCGATCGCTGTTAATTCTTCCTTTTTAAGAGGCACAAAAGCCCGCGCTATATTGACATTATTCTCTAATTGTGTGACTGTCTCTGCGGCAATTACACAACAATGAACTCCAGGCTGAGACATTGTGTAACCCAAAGCTTGCTCCATACCTGTCAACCCACCTGGTTTAAATAGCCGACCATAAGCAGGGACTTTCATCGCAATCACACCGACATTTTTTTCTTGAGCAACTGGTAGAACCACCGGAACAAATGGACGTGGGTGGTGTTTGTCGGCGGCATTCACAGGAATCAGTGTAGTGTGGAAAGGATAGCGACGCAAGCCTTCGGCAATCACTTGAGGGTCGTGATGTCCGGTAATACCTGCAAAGCGCACCAATTTTTGTTGTATGGCTTCTTCTAAAGCTTTAATTGCGCCAGATGGACTAAAAATGGTGTCGAGTTCTTCAGAAAAAGAAACATGATGCAACTGCCATAAATCGAGATAATCTGTATTGAGACGTTTAAGCGATCGCTCCAATTCTCGCCATGCACCATCCCGATCTCTTTGATCAGTCTTACTTGCTAGAAATACCTTTGAGCGATAGGGTGGTAGCACTTTGCCTAAATAATCTTCACTCGGCCCATAACTAGTTGCTGTATCAAAGTAGCGAATACCAAGTTCCAGCGCTCTTTGAATAATTGCCACAGCATCACCCTCTTTTCCTTCCCAGGATAGTGGCGTTTGTCCTGCTCCTCCTAACCCGAAGATCGGGAGTTTTACTTCCGTGCGTCCTAACACCCGTTCTGGCATAGTTGCTGGTGGTGTTGCGGTGTTGGTAATATTTTGCCCAAAAGCATTAGTTGCCACAATACCTCCAGTTACAGCAATGCTAGTAATTAAGAAATTACGCCGCGTCTTTCCTTCTGTCATCATTGGTTTTGGGGAAAAGTACTCTTGTTCTCAAATTTTAGCTAGGGATAATTAATTGGATATCTTTCTAAAGCATAGATTCATTACATTTCATCAGGATAGGTAAAGATAAAAGCGATGCCTACGGCGGCAAGCTACGCACATCTTAATTTGTCGTGTTATTAAATAAATTAATGTCATTGATGTAATTTCCATCCCAGCTATGTTGTATGACTTTGGATTCCTTACAACAGCGACAATGGTTACAAGATTACGAGTCTGAAGGTTTAGGAATTAGCATTCTTTCTTGCTGTAAAGTAGCCAAATTAGTAGAGAAAAAGAGAATAAATCTACCTTTGGTTGTTGATAAATGGCTAGAAGTTGCTTTAGCTTATTATGGTGTACAACTATTAAGTTTGTTTTTGCCAATAGTAATTGATGCAACTCAATTAAGCGGCTTCCATAACGACCTGTTTGACTAACTGATTGTTGCTATAGCCAAATTTTATGATTGTCCTTTGTTAACTGCGGATGGAAAATTTCTTAACTATCCTGATATGCTCCCCTCTTAAGTAGTGTTAGAACTTGATTACTAATTCACCCCAACTTATCTCATCTGCTTTGCGCTAATTCCGCTTTATTTGCTCCGTAATTCTGTTATGACCTCGAAAGATCTTGTTGCCTCACCCGTGAATGGATTGGTTTTATCCGAAGAAGCCTTTTTCTTTGAGCGATCGCTCGATCTGCTGTCGGTCATTGGTCTGGATGGCTACTTTAAGCGGATCAACCCTGCATTTACCCAAACCCTTGGCTACTCAGAAGCAGAATTATTAGCCAGTCCTTTTCTGAACTTCGTGCATCCAGACGACCACTCTGCCACGTTAGCAGAAATGGAGAAGTTGAAAACCGGAATACCAACGCTCAATTTTGAGAATCGTTACCGGACGAAGGATGGCTGCTACCGATGGCTGGGGTGGACAGCATCACCGCAGATTGTCCGAGGATTGATATACTGCGTTGCCCGTGACATGACCCAGCAGAAACAGACCGAAGCCGCTCTACAACGCGCCAACCAGGAACTAGAACAGCGCGTTGCCGAACGGACTGCCCAGTTAGAACAGGCAAATGCAGTCCTGGCAGAACGGGAAGCCTTGTATCGAACGCTAACACAACATATCCCCAATGGCGCGGTTCACCTGTTTGACCATGACCTGCGCTTTTTGCTCATTGAAGGTAGCGAAATCAAACAATTGGGATTAGATGGAGCGGCACTCATGGGGCAAACCATTTGGGAAGTCCTGCCTCCAGAAACCTGTGAGCAAATTGAACCGATGTATCGTGCAGCACTAATGGGCGAAGTTTCAGTTCAGGAAGTGCTTTACTCCAATCAAATTTATGAAGTACATACTTTGCCTGTACGCAATGAGCAGGGTGAGATTTTTGCAGGCATGGTACTCTCCCAAAACATGACACATCGCAAGTGGGCAGAAGCAGAGTTACAGGAAAGCAGAGCAACGCTGCAAAGGCAACTGGCTGAGATTGAAAGCATCTACCAGTCTGTTCCAATCGGGTTGAATGTTCTCGATACCAACCTACGCTTTGTACGAATTAACCAGCGATTGGCAGAGATCAATGGATTTTCCGTAGAGGAACATATTGGACGAACAATTCGAGAGTTACTGCCTAATATCGCGGATACTACCGAAGAGTTGCTGCGTCCTATCTTAGAAACGGGAGAACCGTTACTAAACGTCGAAATTCGGGGGAAAACTCCGGCACAACCGGGAGTAGAGCGTGTCTGGCTGGAGAGCTTTTTACCGTTAAAGGATGGCGAGCAGATAATTGGCATCCATACCGTTTGTCAAGAGATCACCGAGCAGATTCAGATCGATGAAGCCCTGCGCCAGAGTGAAGAACGATTCCGCACAATGGCAGACAATGCACCTGTAATGGTTTGGGTCAGGGATGCCACCGGATATTGCACCTATCTCAGCCAAAGTTGGTATGAATTCACAGGGCAAACTGAAGCAACAGGGCTGGGGTTTGGTTGGCTGAATGCGATGCATCCAGAGGATTTTGCATTTGCTCGAGAAACATTTATAAGCGCTAATATCCATCACAAAGCCTTTCGAGTAGAATACCGTTTACGCCGTCACGATGGTGAATATAGTTGGGCAATTGATGCAGCAAGTCCCTGGTATGAGGCAGATGGGCAGTATAAGGGCTACATCGGCTCAGTTATTGATATCACCGATCGCAAACAGGCAGAAGAAGCCCTGCGGCGATCTGAGGAACGCTATCGCGTGCTGTTTGAAACGATGGAAGACGGCTTTTGCGTTATTGAAATGTTGTTTGATGCAAACAATACGCCGATTGATTATCGTTTCTTAGAAATTAACCCTGCATTTGAGCAACAAACCGGACTCCAACAGGCAGAGGGTAAAACGTTACGCCAACTCATTCCCAATATGGAAGAATTCTGGTTTAAGACTTATGGCAAAGTGGCTCTAACGGGTGAACCCGTTCGCTTTGAAAATGGCTCTGAGGCGCTGAATCGCTGGTTTGATGTTTATGCGTTTCGCATTGAGCAGCCAGAGAGACGCAAAGTGGCCATTCTGTTCAAAGATATTAGCGATCGCAAACAGTCTGAGAAAGCCCTGCGGGAGAATGAAGACCGTTTGCGGATGGCGATCGCCTCTGCCCAATTGGGAACTTGGGATTGGAATCTGATTACAGGAGAATTGAAATGGGATACTGGCTGCAAAGCCATGTTTGGGCTACCGCCCGATGCCGAGAGTAGTATAGAGACGTTTTTTGAGGGCTTACATCCCGATGATTGCGATCGTCTTCAGCAAATTATTCAAGAGGCGTTTAACCCAGCATCGGGTGGCTCTTATGATGCTGAGTATCGAACCATCGGCATTCAGGATAAAGTTGAACGCTGGCTAAGAGCGAAAGGGCAAGCCTACTTTGATACAAACGGAAAACCGCTTCGCTTCATTGGTACGGTGTTGAATATTACGGAGCAAAAACAAACCGAAGCGCAATTAATTCATGATGTTTTTCACGATTCACTAACTGGACTGCCAAACCGTGCTTTATTTGTCGAAAGGTTGGAGCAGGCGCTGGTGCGAACAAAGCGTCATTCAGACTACAGATTTGCTGTCCTGTTCTTAGATGTGGATCGCTTTAAAGTTATCAACGATAGTCTTGGTCATATAATTGGGGATCAATTGCTAACGGCGCTGGCACGCAGATTAGAAATGTGTGTCCGTGTAGGAGATACAGTTGCCCGCTTAGGAGGAGATGAGTTCACAATTCTATTAGATGATATCAAAGATTTAAATGATGTAAAAAATGTAGCGAACAGAATAAATGTAGCTTTGACAGGAGCTTTCAATCTTAATGGAAACGAAGTAATTACTACTGTAAGTATTGGTATCGCTTTAGGCACAAGCACTTATAATCTGTCAGAAGAACTCATCCGTGACGCTGATATTGCAATGTACCGTGCTAAAGCATTAGGAAAAGCACGCTATGAAATATTTGATTTTAGTATGTACAGTCAAGCTGCCCAGTTATTACAGTTAGAAATGGATCTACGACGGGCAATTGAACGCCAGGAATTTCAGGTTTACTATCAGCCAATTGTCTCATTAGAAACTTATCAGATTATCGGCTTTGAGGCTCTTGTGCGCTGGCAACATCCTGAAGATGGATTTGTTTCTCCAGAAAGGTTTATTCCTTTAGCAGAAGAAACTGGGCTGATTGTGCCGATTGGTTATTGGGTGTTACGCGAAGCTTGTCGTCAGATGCGGGCTTGGCAATTGAAATTTCCTACTAACCCAACCTTAACCATCAGTGTAAATATTTCTAGTAAACAGTTTTCCCACGCCAATTTGATTGAGGAAATTCGCCAAATTCTGCTAGATTCTGGTCTACAAGGCAGCAGTTTAAAGTTGGAGATTACTGAAACCGTACTGATGGAAAATTCAGACTCAGCGACTGCTATGCTTTTGGAATTACAACAGATGGATATTCAGTTACATCTAGATGATTTTGGCACAGGTTATTCATCCTTGAGTTACCTGCACAATTTTCACTTTAGTGCATTAAAGATTGATCGTTCATTTGTTATCAATATTGGTGCTAATGGAGAAAACTTGGAAATTGTTCAGGCGATTATTTCCCTCGCACAAAATCTTCGCATAGATGTAATAGCCGAGGGTATAGAAACAAGAGAGCAATTAACACAGCTTCAAATTAAAAAATGCAAGCACGCACAAGGATATATTTTCTCTGGGCCACTTGATAGCAAGTCGGTAGATATATTAATCGCATCTAGCTTGTACTTTCAGCTAAATTAAGACCTGTTATATTTAACGTCTATGTTCAGCTTTGATTCCGCGATGCTACCAATCCTAAATGTCGGAATATTGTATTTCATTAGGATATGTGAAAATAAGAGCGATGCTACGGCGGTAAGCTACGCACTGATTTTTACAGTTTATACCAATTCTGTATGAAGATGCGCTAAACCATATTTAAGTACAAGAAATAAAAACGAACCGCAAAGTACGCAAAGGACACAAAGGAAGGAAGAAAGAAGTTAAAAGGGTTTGGTGCAGCCTCATAAAGAAATGGTATTAGCTTTGAGGTGCGATCGCGCTTTGTTTTCTAGCCTTTATTATTTAACTAAACTCGCTGGAGGTAGAAATAATGTTCATTTTCGATACACTTGAGCAACTCTTGCAACTTCCTAAGTCGGTTAGTCCCATCCTGATATTCTTTTTTTGAAGGCGAGTCTCCAAGCTCAGTTAATACAGCATCGCTTTCGCGGATTATCTCCTCAACTAGAAAACTTCTTAGCTTCTTACGATTACCTTTACTTAACTTAACCAAAGGTATTTTTTCCTTTTCACCCTCTACTAAAATTTTTATAGGTACAGATTTGCCTATTTTAGAAAAATCAGATTTCGCCAACCACTCATAAATATCTTCTGCTACTTCTACGCTGCGTGGCGGTTGACCGTTTGTTGTATAAAAGTGATGTCTAACATTAGCCTTCCTCCTGAGCCTCACGCTCCATAAACTCGCTTTCAGGAATATTTTGTTAAGATGAATGAACGGAGTTTATAAATGTCGTATTCCTTTTTCTAGTTTACCTTTGCGGTAGTCTTTAACTATTGCCTCAATTAATCTAATCATCATTGTTAGCTAATTTTAAAATCTCATCAATTTCATCAGAACATTGTGCAGCTTTCATCCAAATGGTTTGTACTATAGAATCAAAATTAAAATAAACTTTTCTCCCTTTCAACTCTGGAAACAAATTTATAATTATTTGCTCTAAATATTCATTGTATATAATATTATGGAACCTTTTATCAAAACATTGGAAAGAAAGTTCATAGTAAAACATATTTTTCTTAATCAATTCACTCAAATATGGACACACATGATAATCTTTTGATTTTTCAAACAGCTGAGTTGCTAATTTGGCTGAGGCTATAACACTAAGTAAGTCCATATAACTAACACCTACACTTAATCTGGCATTAACTTTGATGAATTCATTGATACAATCGTGAGCTAAATTTGTTTTTAGATTTCGTACTTCAGACTTGACGTTATTTATCAACAGCCTTCTAGCTTCTTCTTGCTGTATTTTCTCAATATTCTTTTCTTCTTCTTGCTGTATTTTTTTCAATCTTTCTTCTTCGGCCTTTTTTTCAGACTCTAATTTCCGTTTTTCTGTGTCATATTTACCGGCTGGTGTTCCTTGATAGATGTTATAAGCTATCATCGCTACAACAAATGTTGTTAATGCAAACTGCCAGTTAATAAATAATAGTATTAACGAAGCTAATAGAAGTAAACCGCCTAGATTAGCCCATTTTTCTCCCTCTAATGTGTTTGGTAATTTTGAATTTTTACTTTGTCTAGAGGGTTGCAAAATCTTGCTTTCTTCTGTGTTTAAGCTTGAAAGAGGTATCTGACTTGTGGCATTTTCTTCTACATGTAAAGACGACGAATTCTTTTGTACTACTAGCTCAAACTCTTGGTTCCAAGCTGGAAATTCCTCACCTGTTTGTCGTCCGTAAATCTTTACTCTCTCAATAGATGCAGCACCTAAGCCAATTATACCTTTGCGGACAAATGCAACCAAGGCTTGCTGATTTGGCACTTGGGCAGATTCTAGCATTACCTGTAAGCAAGCATCCTTGAGTGCTACTTTTACACTAATGCCCTTGGGTTGTAATTGACGGTTCATCAGAGATGCGATCGCTTGTGCATCTCCCTGTTTTGCAAGTTCTAAAAGATTTGGCTGTGTCATAACCAATAAATCCGAAAATCTAAGAAAATATCTTCTATCTCAGGGTTCCCTATTTCCAGGTAAAAACAACATTTTAAAAATCTTTGAACTCCTATAGTAAAAATATACTTGAATTTATTATAATTGCTGCAAAAACACCAATTTTAGACTATTTTTCTGCGCCTCTGAGTGAGTCTTAAACACTAGCGTTCCTTTGTAATTACAGAACTACCATTACTAATACTTACTTTTTGAATAAGAACTTCAGAACAAGATGATAAAATATCAGTGCTGATTTGATTAGCAATCAATTCAAAATCTTGGTTTGTTAATCCCTGTGCAGTATCGCCACTTAAATTAATACAAATAGTTAGGGTTTGAGGATTAGTAGAAGAGTGTTCATTATCTACTCCTTCTAGTTCAGCTTCTGCTATGCCTAAATTAAACTCTTTACTCCAAGCTGGAAACTCCTGGCCAGTTTGTTGTCCGTAAACTTTCACTATTTCAATAGACGCAGACCCTAAAGCGGTTAACCCTTTGCGGATAAATGCAACTAAAATTTGCTGATTTAGTACTTGGGGAGATTCTAGTATTACCTCCAAGCAAGTATCTTGAAAGGCAACCTGTGCGTTGATCCCTTTGGGATGTAGGTGGCGGTTCATCAGAGATGCGATCGCCTGTACATCTCCCTGTTTTGCAAGTTCCAGAATATTTGGCTGTGTCATAACCAGTAAAAGAGAAAATCTAAAAAAATAAACTTATATTCTCAGGATTCCCTCTTGACAGCCTTAAGTAACATTATGATGCAAGATATCAGCTAACCGGGGCTAAAATGTCTAGGATAAAGATAGTCATTCACAGACTTTTGCAAAAAATAGATTTTCCCTGTATCAACATCAAAAACTCTTGTTTTTGTGCTTGCCATAACAGGATTAATATTAATCAGTTTAATTCTTAATTCAAATTTTCAATATGAAGTTTTATCGAGATCATGCTTGGCCCTCGACGCTGGAGGAAGCCATAGTTATCCAAGAAAAGCTGCGCGATCAAGTAATTACTGAGGATCAACTGCAAGAACCTATCCAGTACGTTGCTGGAGTGGATATGGGTTTTGAAGCTGATGGAACCATTAGCCGTGCAGCTGTCGCGGTACTGAGTTTTCCTGATTTGCAAGTAATCGAGACAAGCCTAGCACACCGTCCTACGACCTTTCCTTATGTTCCTGGGTTCCTCTCATTTCGGGAAATTCCAGCTGTTCTCGATGCCCTAGAGAAGATTAAAACAACACCAGATATTATCTTGTGTGATGGTCAAGGAATTGCCCATCCCCGTGGATTAGGTATAGCTAGCCATTTAGGGTTACTTATAGATATGCCGACAATTGGTGTAGCCAAGTCGTTGTTAGTTGGCAAGTATGAGGAATTGTCAGAAACAAAAGGCAGCAAGCAACCACTTATATATAAAGGGGAAACGGTTGGGGCAGTTCTACGCACACGCACAGGAGTAAAACCTCTCTACATCTCCAGTGGTCATCGAGTTAGTTTAGCTACGGCAATTAACTATGTATTACGCTGTACGCCCAAATATCGCCTGCCAGAAACTACGCGCATCGCTGATAAATTAGCATCGGCGAAGTGAAAAAGCAGGGGGCAGGGGAGAAAAACCACGCCACTTGCAGGTGTTGCTCTCAACCCTCGGCATATTTGGAGCAAGGGAGCTTTTGGCCACAATTCGGCTTGGTTTATACCTTTTCCCCTGCCTCTTATAAAGCTTGTTGAAGTTTTTTCTAAATACTTGCTTGTACCGACTTAATCGTGTTAGGAATCGCACAGAAAGAAGTTGAAGTAGCTAAATACGATTTACGAAGTTAGAACAATGAACGCACTAACTTTACAGTGGCACGATGCAGGCCAAGATAAAACTCAGAACATTTACGAACAACAGCCAAGTAAAAATCTTGGCACTGTCCGCATCGGTCGCGATCCCCTCCGGTGCGATATTGTTCTGAGTCACCCCACTGTCTCTGGTTTACACGTTGAAATATTTTTTCATCACCAGCAACAGCGCTTTTATATTAGGAATTTGCGATCGCAAAATCCCCCCCTTATCGATGGACGACAATTAGTCCAAGGTGAAATGCCTTTAACTCAGGGCACTAGTATCTCTTTGGGACAAATAAAACTCAACGTTACTAGCGTTTCCACGGGTAGTATTCCAGCAACCATTTTGCTGCCACCACATCCACCAGTACATATTGGACATCACCAGTATTCACCAACACCAGGAGTTTATGGCTTAGAATGCCCCAAATGTCATAAAGTTTCCCCAGGAGAAAATCTACAAATTGGCTGTCATTGGTGTGGGACATGGGACTTCCAACAAATAAAATCCCCAGTGTATAAGAATGATAATCATTATATAAA
>NZ_CAXTNE010000114.1:0-23299 GCF_964245445.1 uncultured Nostoc sp. | reverse complement strand
GGACAAGGAAAATAACCTATGCCTAATGACTAATGACTAATTCCCACTTTTAAGAAGAAACAACTTTTAGATGTGGGACATGAGATAAATAGTTCGAGGCAATCACCCGATTACGTCCAGTAGTTTTAGCTTGTAGCAAGCATTGATCGGCACGATGCAACAGACTTACTCCTTGCTCGTCATCCTCAGCTTGCAGACAGGCTGTACCTAGACTAATGGTGATATTAATTGTCAGTTTGTTACTGAGTGAAAATGGTTCCTCGCAGACTAACCGATTAAGACGACGGGCGACGATTAATGCTTCTTCATCGTTGGTGTTAGCCAAAAGAATCACAAATTCTTCGCCACCATAGCGAAATGCTGTGTCTTGACAGCGCAGATTGTGTCGCAGACGCTTACATAGCAGCTGCAAGACGCCATCGCCAACTAAATGCCCGTGAGTATCGTTAACTTTTTTGAAATGATCTACATCCAGAATAATCAAACTCATGGAAGTCTTTTGACTTCTAGCTTTTTTTATTTGCCTGGGTAAGTCCCATTCTAAAGCACGACGATTATTTAATTCTGTTAAGGAATCGGCTAAGGCGATCGCTGATAACATATCATTTGTGCGAATCAAATCTCGGTATTTTTGTGCTTTTTGCAAGCCAACAGTCAATTGAGCAAGTATTAGTGCATGATTGGCGGTCAATTCTGCCAAGCTATGGTCTATTTTTTCATCAAGAATATGCCAAATATAAGCATCGGCTCCTTGCTTTAGTGCCGCAGTAGTCATCTCTAATTCCCTGTGCCAACCCTTATTTCTATCAGTAAGCTGCTGGGGACGATCCTCGAACAGAATACAGTATATCCAGGATAGTTTTGTCTGGTCTTTCAACCAACTGCAAAGTTCCATACTGCCATCCAGGCTAGCCTGCACAAGTATTATATTGGGGGGCGTCATTTCAATCCGCGACACTGCCTGATTAAGATTGTCTAGAACTTCTACACTAAAAGCAGTCGCATAACGGATCTGATCTGGAAGTGTGGCGATAAAGTTATTTTTTCCAAAGACCAGAATAGACATATTCATTGCTTTATTTTTTCCCCTATTTAACTTTTAAAGAGATTAACTTTCTAAGACTTGCTGCTCTTGTCGGCTAATACCAAATATGATTTTTTAGGTTGAGTTATATTTGCTGATATTATTTGGTCGCCGAATCTACAATATTTTTACAATTTTAATCTCCTCTTTAGACTTTATCTTTACTACTACCGTTTCTGAAACCTTCTCTTCTGACAACTAATGTCTTCTTTACAGTATATTTTTAAAACCGTAATAATACTGAATCTTCTTGATAAGTATAAAACTGTTTTTGTAGTTTCTTAAGTGTTCTTCTCCTCAACTAATTACCAAAATAAATAATTTGTAATAACTGTCATATTAGGTAGCTAAATTTATTCTTAAAAAGAAAAATAAAGAAATTATAAAATTTTTTCATCTAATTATAAAAGCCAAAACTATTTCATTGAATTAGAAATGTTATTAACCAAACAGTAGTTAAGCCTTTTTCTTTAAAGAATAGGCTTTTATGAAGTATCAAGGTAGGGGTAGAATTGCGAAAAAAACGCAAATCAAATAGACAGCAAAAGTCGCCACTACTAAGGCAGTAGGCTTATAGCACTAACCTACCCTACAATTTTAGATGGAATTTTTAGGGTAAAAATTAACACTTTAAGTGAAGTTCCACAATGTCTTATTAGAAGAAACAAATGGTTTCTGTCTAGACTTTTGCGGTGTTGGTTTATTTATTTAATTCACATCTTTTTTTGTTTACCGCAACCTCACAAATATAGAAAACAAAGCTAAATAAAAGAGTTTATGTTAAGACCTGCCCCTAATGTAGGGAAATTAGTTCAATTTTGCTCGTATAAAGGGCGGAAATAATAGAAAAAATTTTGTTAGCGTACCCTAAGATATGAAAATCTAAACTTCTGTGAAAAGCTAGAACCTGATCAATAACCCTCAACAGTATAACCAGCAGCAACAATTACCTGTTTGATTGACTCTTCAAAAGCTGCGGATTCCACGGTGACAGTTTTAGCATTAACATCGATATCCACCTTGGCCTTAGGTTCCATAAGGTGAATGGATTCAGTAATTATTTCTGCACATCCCTCACAAGCAATATTTGATACTTTTATTTATAGTGTTATTTGTTACCTTAGTATAGGAATTTTCAAGTATTCTTAAGGATTAATCTTATAGACCAAAATGCGAACGCGCATCCTGCCAGAGTCAGATTATGGTGTAAAAGCATCCTAATCACTGCATATAGCTCACCGATTGGCACAATTCGCTGGCAGTAATATGAAACAAAATGCAAGAATATATAAAGCTATTTATGAAAATACACTTACCTAGTGCCGCTACGCCCAAGTCTAAAGTCTAAAGTTAAAAACACCCATGTCTTCAAATCCCCAGTACCTAAGCGGTAACGAAATTCGCAACATATTTCTCGACTTCTTTGCCCAACGGAATCACCAAATTCTCCCAAGTGCCTCCCTCGTGCCAGAAGACCCAACCGTGCTGCTGACGATCGCGGGGATGCTACCATTTAAGCCGATATTCTTAGGGCAGCGCACACCAGAATTTAAGCGGGCTACGACTTCGCAAAAGTGTATCCGCACTAACGATATCGAAAATGTCGGACGCACCAAACGGCATCACACCTTTTTTGAGATGCTGGGTAATTTCAGCTTTGGTGATTATTTTAAAGAACAAGCGATCGCTTGGGGTTGGGAAATCTCTACACAAGTCTTTGGCTTCTCCCCTGAAAATCTTGTCGTCAGCGTTTTTGAAGATGATGATGAAGCCTTTGGAATTTGGCGCGATCAGATCGGTGTGCCGATAGCGAGAATTAAACGCTTGGGCGAAGATGATAACTTTTGGGTATCTGGGCCGACTGGGCCTTGTGGCCCTTGTTCAGAAATTTATTACGACTTCCACCCAGAACGCGGTGACGAAAATATAGATTTAGAAGATGATTCCCGGTTCATTGAGTTTTACAACCTCGTCTTCATGCAATATAACCGGGATGCGTCCGGGAATTTAACGCCACTGCAAAACAAGAACATCGACACCGGCATGGGTTTGGAGAGAATGGCGCAAATCCTCCAAAAAGTACCCAATAACTACGAAACTGACCTGATTTTTCCAATTATCCAAACAGCAGCCGAAATTGCTGGCATTGATTACCACAAAAGTGATGAGAAAACCAAAGTTTCTCTAAAAGTTATTGGCGATCACGTTCGTTCTGTTGTCCACATGATTGCTGATGAAATTCGCGCCTCCAATGTGGGACGGGGTTATGTGCTGCGGCGGTTAATTCGGCGCGTGGTGCGTCATGGGCGATTAATTGGGATTTCTGGAGAATTTACTACCCAAGTTGCCGAAACTGCGATCGCTCTTTCTGAATCAGCTTACCCCAATGTGCGCCAACGAGAAGCAGCAATTAAAGCTGAGTTGCAACGGGAAGAATCCAATTTCCTCAGAACTCTGGATAGAGGCGAAAAACTCTTAGAAGAAATTATCCAAGAGGTGAAACAGCAAGGGAACACTCAAATTAGCGGTGAAAGTGCATTTACCCTTTATGACACCTACGGATTTCCCCTGGAACTTACCCAAGAAGTTGCCGAAGAAAATAATCTCACAGTCGATGAAGCGGGATTCGATGCCGAAATGCAAAAGCAAGTGGAACGCGCCAAAGCAGCACACGAAACCATCGATTTAACTGTGCAAGGTTCCCTCGACAAATTAGCAGAACACATCCAAGTCACCGAGTTTTTAGGCTATACCCAATCGGCGGCGACGGCAAAAGTTGAAGCGATTTTGGTAGAAGGTGTTTCTCAAGAAGAAGCAGAAGTGGGGACAGAGGTGCAAATTGTCCTTGACAAAACGCCATTTTATGGTGAATCTGGGGGGCAAATTGGCGATCGCGGTTATATCTCTGGTGATGGTATCGTAATTCGCGTCGAAGACGTGAAGAAAGAATCTGATTTCTTTGTTCACTTCGGACGCATCGAACGCGGTACACTGCGCGTAGGCGATCATGTTACAGCCCAAATTGATTCAGCTTGTCGCCGTCGCTCCCAAGCTAACCATACCGCAACCCACCTGTTACAAGCGGCTTTGAAAAAAATTGTTGATGATAGCATATCTCAAGCTGGTTCCCTAGTGTCTTTTGACAGGTTGCGCTTTGACTTCAACTGTCCTCGTGCTTTGACAGCAGAGGAAGTGCAACAAATAGAAGAACAGGTGAACACTTGGATTGCCCAAGCACATGCAGCGAAGATAGAAGTATTACCTTTAGCAGAGGCAAAAGCTAGGGGTGCTGTTGCCATGTTCGGCGAAAAATACGGCGAGGAAGTGCGGGTGATTGACTTCCCCAACGTATCAATGGAACTATGCGGTGGAACTCATGTGAGTAATACGGCTGAAATTGGCGTGTTCAAGATTATCTCAGAAGCTGGTGTGGCTTCTGGGGTGCGGCGCATTGAAGCTGTTTCGGGGCCAGCAATACTAGATTATCTCAACCTTCGGGATAAAGTAGTTAAAGATTTGAGCGATCGCTTTAAAGTTAAACCCGAAGAATTACCAGATAGAATCACAAGTCTGCAAAGCGAACTTAGAAATAGCCAAAAGGAACTGGAAACCTTAAAGGTACAGTTAGCGATCGCAAAATCTGACAGCTTGCTGCAAACAGCCGAAACGGTAGGCGATTCTAAAATTATTGTCGCCCAATTAGAAGATGTTGATCCAGAATCATTGAAAACCGCAGCCGAACGCTTACTGCAAAAAATCGGTAACGGTGCAGTGGTGCTGGGTTCTGTTCCTGAAGAGGGGAAAGTTAGTATAGTTGCAGCTTTTAGTTCAGAAGTGAACAAAAAAGGTTTGCAAGCTGGTAAATTTGTAGGTGCGATCGCTAAAATCTGCGGTGGCGGTGGCGGTGGAAGACCGAACTTAGCCCAAGCAGGCGGACGGGATGCGAGTAAATTACCAGAAGCGTTGCAACAAGCGGAAAGTGAGTTAAAGTCCGCATTGGGTTAACCATCTTCTGCTTCAACGCGAGAGACAAGTGTAGCGCACCAAGCAAATTGGTGCGTTATACCAATTCTTCAAAATGAAGCAACAGATATAAATCACGAAAGTCTTACTGCATCTAGGTTTCTTAATTGCGAACTACGAATTACGAATTGATATTACGGCTTCGCCTAACACACCTTGCATTTTAGGCTAGGTTATGAAGATTGTTGCTGCTCATCTTCTACGTAGTTATAGTACAAGCCTTGGTGATTAGGACATCAACAGATGATAAAACTTACACACAAAAAGACTTTTCACCCAGTCCCCAGTCCCTTGCTATATCATTGGGAGATATTACCCAACCAACGTTTATAGGTAATTGTGGTTTCCAATAATCGCCCTAAAGATGGGTTCGGGTTTGATTTCAACCTCGGTGAAATGTTTTATGGCATCCCAAATAAACATACATTTATCTAACGGAGTTTTGCAACGCTTGCAAAATGTGAAAGATTTTGTAGGTGAAAATGTTAATTCTCTAAGTAATTCAGCACAACAAGTTGGGGAGTCTTTGAAGGCAACAGCAACTACAACGACTGATAAAGCAATTGATACAGTTACAACAAGCTTAGAACAAACTTGGCAAACTGCTGATAAATTTAAGAGTACAACATCGGGAGCAGTTAAAGATGCGATGGTATCTTCTGTAAGTGATTGGCTGACACAACACCCGGTATTTTTTAGATTAGTTCAAATACTAGGTTGGGCGGCTAATCACCCAATTATTAGTATAGTAATTTTGCTGTTTGCACTTGCTTTAATTTGGAGCATTATCAGAGCAATTGTCCGCTTGATTGAAACAGCTAGTTGGTCAATACTGCAAGTTCCGTTAAAATTGCTTCAAGCTTTGATTAAAGTTAGCTTTTTATCCTTAACTAAAGTTGGCAGTTTTGCTGTTCAACGAATGACAGCTAGTGAAACAACTAGTAACCTGCCAGCTTTATTACCTGAGAATTTTCAACCAAGTAAGCAACAACGATTAGCAGAAATTTCTAGTCGCTTAGAAGCAATTCAAAAAGAACAACATGAGCTTTTACAAGAAGCCGCAGACTTAATTGCTACCGATACAATTGATATAGAAATATCAAAAATTAAACAGCTAAAAAGCGTTGAATCACATCTTGGCTAAGTTCGGCTGTAGAACCGGAGGCAACGATACCACCTTTTTGCATAGCGTAATAGTAATCAGCCTGACGGACAAAGTGTAAATGTTGCTCTACTAATAAAACAGAAATGCCTGTGGTTTCGACAATGCGACGGACTGCGGCTTCAATTTCTAGGATGATGGAGGGTTGAATACCTTCAGTGGGTTCATCCAATACGAGTAATTGAGGTTCTCCCATTAAAGCACGAGCGATCGCTAATTGTTGCTGCTGTCCACCACTCAAATCACCACCCATGCGCGAAAGCATGGTTTTTAACACCGGGAATAAGCTAAAAACTTCCTCTGGAATTTCTGCTTTTTTTACTGGTTTGCGTTTGGCTTCTAACCCCAACAGCAGATTTTCTTTAACTGTCAAACGGGGAATAATTTCTCGTCCTTGAGGGACATAACCAATTCCCAATTTTGCCCTTTGGTCTGGAGATTTCGAGTTGATTAATTCTCCAGCAAAGTTAATAGTACCACTGCGGGGTTTGAGTAAACCTATAATTGTTTTGAGTAATGTAGATTTCCCTACGCCATTGCGACCAATCAGGCATATCATTTGCCCCAATGGTACGCTCAAATCTACATTGCGGAGAATATGGCTTTCGCCGTAGTAAACGTTAAGGTTAGAGATTTTTAGCATTCGCAACTCCACAAAAAAATTGGGTCAGGCCGTTACACCGGGATTGTTAGGCTGTTTATCTCCTGTCGCATTTGGAGAGAAAGAGTCAGGAATTGAATTTAATGGTTCTTGTGTCAATGTTCTAGTTCTTAAAGCCTCAAAATCATCGGTAATTTTGTCAATACTATAATCAGCTTTGTATTCAAGGAAAGATTTAATTTTTTGAGCTTCAGCAATACTTGCTCGATAGAACCATACCCTCTTTTCAAGAGGGAAAATGCCAAATGCAGACTGAACAGCAGCTGAGGCAGCTCCCAACCCAGCAGCTAAATGGGCATTATTATTGATACCAGCAAGTGTTACACCAAGACTCAGACCAATAGAAGTAAGACTAAATACAATACCTAAAAATCTATTAAAATCGACTTGAAATTGATATTCTTTGATAAAAGGTTCTATCTTATTTTCCATGAACTTAATCTCTGGTGTTTTTACTTTGTCTTGTTGATTAATATTTGATGATGTCATAGGTTGATATTCTCCAATGTTCTATCTGGTTTATAAAGTCGTATGAAATCTTTAGAGGTTGTTTAAAAAGTTGTAAAGTATACCCAAACCTCTCCCCCATAGAGTATTATGTTACGCGCTCTATAATAATAGTTACCTTGAATAAATGCTGTAATCAGAAAAAACACGTAAAGTTAAAGACTTTAACATTTATGCTACATAATTTTTTGATAGTAGTACTGTTAATTTATTAATAACACTGTAACTGGGCTAGCAATACAACAATTCCATCGATAGCTTGCCGTACAGTTTTTGCAGGCTGCTCCAATAGATTGCCAGCAACAAACTATATTCCACAATGGTTAAAAAGTTTCTGTACTATAGTAGCCTAATACCCAAGAATACCTCGTGAGGTAAAAATTTAGTCTTCCTGTTTTCCTAAATATACTTCAATAACACGTAAGTCATTTTGAACTTCCTCAAAATTCCCTTCGCACAACACCGAACCTTCATGTAAAACCGTTACTTTCTTGGCAATTTGACGCACAAATTCCATATCGTGTTCGATTACTAAAATGGAATGACTTTGTGCTAGTGCTAAAAGTAGTTCGCCAATATTGTAAGTTTCTTCATCTGTTAAACCAGCAACGGGTTCATCAACGAGTAATAAGTCTGGAGACTGTGCTACTAACATCCCAATTTCTAAACGTTGCTTTTCACCGTGGGAAAGTAAACCTGCTCTGATGTCAGCTTTAGGAGTTAAACCGATAGTTTCTAATAATCCTTTAATACTATTTTTTTCAGCAGTATTAGAATGTCCAAACAAAGTAGAAAAGACATTTTTATTGCGGTTGCTAGTAATTTCTAGATTTTCACGGGGCGTTAAATTTAAATAAATTCGGGGTGTTTGAAACTTGCGCCCAATTCCTAACCGCGCAATTTGATGCTCAGGTAAAGAACGCAGGTTTTTACCTTTGAATAAAACTCGCCCAATAGTTGGTTGCACTTTCCCCGTAATCACATCCAGAAATGTTGTTTTTCCCGCGCCATTGGGGCCAATTACTACTCGTAATTCACCTACATCCATACTAAAATTAAGCTGATTTAGCGCCTTAAAACCGTCAAAACTAACAGTTACGTTTTCAGTTTCCAATATTTTCGCGTTCATGTTGTACTTCGGCGTCTTCTTCCAAGGTGGGATATGTAGCAATTTGTTGACGGCGGTTGAAAAGAGAAATATTCTGACTACGCAACCATCCGACTATGCCGTCAGGAAGCACCGTAACGACTATTAAAAATAGTGCGCCTTGGAAAAATAGCCAGATTTCAGCAAATTGTTCACTTAAAAAAGTGCGGGCATAATTTACTAACAAAGTTCCAACAATCGCCCCAATTAAAGTAGCGCGTCCTCCTACAGCTACCCAAATCACCATTTCAATCGAAAAAGCAATATCCATTGATCTGGGTGAAATAGAACCACTCTGAAGGGTGTAAAATGCTCCTGCTATGCCTGCGATCGCACCTGAAACTGCAAACACTAGCACCTTATAATCTGTAGGGTCGTAGCCAGAAAATCTTACCCGACTTTCATCATCACGAATAGCTATCAACAATCTGCCAAAGCGTCCAGTTGTCAACCAGCGACAAATCCCGTAAGTGGCTGCAAGAAACACTACCGTCAGCGTGTAGAAAACAAATTGCGTTTTCGCATCGCTGACCGTTGCCCCAAACAAAGTTGTAAAATCTATCAGTCCATTTGTACCGTTGAAAAGCTGTTGTTGACCGTTAAAGAAATTGAAAAATACAATAGTTCCAGCTTGAGTCAAAATAGAAAAATAAACTCCCCTGAGGCGATTTCGGAAAACCAAATATCCCAACAATCCCGCCAATAGCCCCGGAATTAGTACCACAAAAGCTATTGTCAAAGGAAACGAATAAAAAGGTTGCCAAAAGGCGGGAAGTTCTGTAACCCCATAAAGTCCCATGAAATCAGGTAACTCACCAGTAGGAACTTGCAGCTTCAGGTACATTGCGATCGCATACCCACCCAAACCGAAGAAAATACCATGTCCCAAACTTAGTAAACCAGTATAACCCCAAATCAAATCGATACCCAAAGCCACAATCGCCAGCGACAAAAATCGCCCCAACAAATTTAGACGAAACTCCGTCAGCAACAGTGGCATAATGATAATAAGGAAGAGTGCGATCGCAATCACCACCCCAGCTTCGATTAATAATCCTCCTCCCTTTCTCCTCATTCTCTGCGTCCTCTGCGTCTTGGCGGTTTAAACATCAACAGTACGTCCCTTCTGCGGAAAAATCCCCCCAGGCTTCCACTGTAAAAACACAATAATCAGCGCAAACACCATCACCTTAGCCATACTCGTCGTCGCAAAAAAAGTAAACAAATCAGCCAAAGGCTTAACAGGACTCAACAGCAAAGCCAAAGTCCCAGAACCAATTAAAAAATTAGCCGTACCAATACCCAACGCCGCCACAATCGTCCCGGCTAAATTGCCTACACCCCCAACCACAACCACCATAAAAGTATCAATAATATAGTTTTGTCCCGTATTTGGCCCTACAGAACCGAGTAAACTAATCGCACATCCAGCCACACCAGCTAAACCAGAACCCAGTGCAAAGGTAATCGCATCAACCTTTTGAGTTGGGATACCCAAACAAGCACTCATACTCCGGTTTTGCGTCACAGCTCGAATTCTTAAACCCCAGCTAGAACGTTGTAAGAATAGACAAATTCCCGCCACACAGATTATTGTTAAACCAATAATAAATAACCTAGCAAAGGGCAATTGCACGCCACCTAAAGACATCCCTCCTTGCAACCAAGTAGGCGCAGTTACATCCACATTTTGAGCGCCAAACCAAGGTTGAGTCACTGCTAACTGATAAGTTTGACTCAATAAATTAAGCGTTGTGATTGTCACCCCTAGCGATAGTAAAAATATCACAGCCACAATCCAGTTACGAACTCTTCCCAAATCAGTGCGAGAATTTAAAATCCATAAACCTCCAAAAAACAACAAAGAAAATAAGCTTATGCCAATTATCAATACCCAATTTACACTACGAACAAACTGCTGAAAAATCAGACTTACTCCCCAAGTTGCCAAGAGAGTTTCTAGAGGCCGTCCATAAAGATAACGAATTACGCCTCTTTCTAAAATTAGTCCCACAACAGCCGTGAAAATAAAAGCGATAATCAAAGCCAAAAATATATAGACTTCAAACCATTCTCCGCCCAATTGCTTACATACATTTTGCACAACAAATGTTGTATAAGCGCCAAACATCATCAATTCACCATGTGCCATATTGATGACACCCATCAAGCCAAATATAATCGCCAATCCCAAGGCAGCAATTAATAATACAGCGCCAATACTAATGCCATTAAATACAGCTTCTAAAAATCCTGCTAACACTTTTTTTACCTACATAGCATCTATTTGTCATTAGTCATGTATCATCTATTATTCACTAATGACTAATGACTAATGACCAATGACTAAGAAATTAAACTTTCTTGTACTTACTACCTTTAGCAGGGTCAGTCCAATCACAAGCAAATCCCTTAGTCTCTTTTACAAATTGATTCCAAGGAACTGGCTCAACTGCTGTCGGAGTAGCATAGACAATATCAAACAAACCATCTAGCCTGACTTGACCAATTCGCACGATTTTGGATATGTGATGATTGGCATCCATTGTCACTTTACCTTCAGGTGCATCTATAGTTTGACCATACGCCGCAGCACTCACTTTCGCTATGTCTGTAGTACCAGCTTTTTCTACTGCTTGCTTCCACAAATAAACGGCGATGTATGCTGCTTCCATTGGGTCATTTGTTACCCGATTTTCACCGTATTCTTTCTTGAAAGCTGCTACAAATTTTTTGTTAGCAGGTGTGTCTACTGTTTGGAAGTAATTCCAAGCTGCATAATGACCTTTGAGATACTCTACACCAATTGCTTTGACTTCTTCTTCGGCAATACTGACAGACATGGAAGGATATCTTTCTGGTGTCAATCCAGCACCTTTCAATTGTTTGAAGAAAGCAACGTTGCTATCACCATTCAGAGTATTGTAAATGACACCTCCATTAGGCAAAGCTTGCTTAATTTTAGTGATAATTGGTGTAACTTCTGTATTGCCAAGAGGTAAATAATCTTCACCAACTGTTTTTCCGCCCAAAGCTTCTAATTGAGCTTTAATAATTGTGTTAGCAGTGCGGGGAAAAACGTAGTCAGAGCCAACTAAAAAGAATTCCTTTCCTTTATTTTTTAACAGCCAATCAACAGATGGTTCAATTTGTTGATTTGGAGCAGCACCAGTGTAAAAAATATTTTTAGAACACTCTTGACCTTCATACTGCACAGGATACCAGAGCATGTGATTTTTGCTCTCGAATACTGGTTTAACATTCTTGCGGCTAGCAGATGTCCAACAACCAAAAACTACAGCGACTTTATCTTGATCAATTAGCTTAGTTGCCTTTTCTCTAAAAGTATCCCAGTTAGAAGCACCATCTTCGGTAACTGCTTCAATTTGTTTACCTAAGATACCACCGGCAGCGTTAATTTCTTTGATTGCTAATTTTTCAGCATCGACAACGCTTTTTTCACTAATAGCCATTGTGCCACTAAGGGAGTGCAAAATACCTACTTTGATTGTGCCACCAGCAGTAGCAGCAGCTGGAGATGCAGCAGGAGGTGCGACTGGACTCTCTGTAGCAGTTGGAGAATTATTCGCGCAAGCCTTCAGAAAAAAGCTGCTTCCAAAAGTTAGAGAACTGTAGATTAAAAACTTGCGTCTGTTAAATTGTCTTCTCATCTTTTTATGAATTTTCCTTTTGATCAATCAACCAACTTAATGGAAAGCTGACAATATTAAACTTTAAAGTGTGATGATAGTGCGATAGTTTACTAGTAAAAAGTTACTTCTTATACAAAATGTCTGATTTTTGTAATAAAAAAATAACTTTATAATATTAATCTTTGTTAAGGCTAGTATTGTGAAATTATTGTCAGCGATGAAGAGATAGCTGGATAATAATCTCATCTTCCTTGCCAGATGCAAAATTAGCAAAGCGCTTTGCCAAAGGTGGTATAATCACCAAAGGATTGCTAAACCCAGAGAATAGATGAACACTCTCAAATCCTGGGATAGTACCAATCAAGGGCAGGCGATCGCTACTAAATCCCACCAAGCAATGATGCCAAGTTCCGGGTAAATTCTCTAAAGCTGGTAAAACTTTACCGACACTTTTTCGCAACCATTTTTCACTCGCCTCTGAGTTTACCTTGGCACAAGGATCTGTGAGAACACGGCTAATTTGACCAATGCGAAGGCTACCATCTTGAAACTGAATCGCACCCGCATCTAAAATTGGTGGTACTGGCTCATTACCTGGTTGATTCCACAATTCATCAACTTGAGTAGATTCAGCTTCTAGTTGAAATCGTTGCAGATTAGCTGGCATAACTAAGGTGCGTAACTGCATATCCACAGGTGGGATTTCAATAATTTCTGCGTGGGTAAAATACAGCTTGACGGTAATACCAGCAGATTTTAGTAACTGGCGGCTGAGTCCACCCGCACAAATGACAACGTTAGCACTGTGGAAAGTTCTAGTAGTTGTTTTTACACCATCTTGCAATACTTGCAATACTTGGGTAATCTGCATTTCACCCCCAGCACGCAGAAAGGCTTGGATGTAAGCTTGTGCTGTTTTTTCTGGGTGGATATGACCGTGTTTGACAGTTAAAGCACCAGATATTACCTCTCCATTTAGCAGTGGTTCCAACTCACAAGCTTCTTGGACACTCAATAAACGGGGTGGAATGGCAAAATGATTATATGATTCAACTGTTGCTTCTGGGTCATTAGCAGCTGAAATAGTAAGTAATAAATCTAATTCCCGAAACTGGATATCAGCGTCTAACTCTTGAGATAGGATATGGTAACGCGCGATCGCTTCTTCGCACAATAGACGAGTTAGTGGTGTAGTACCCGACCAATAAGCAAGTCCACCATAACTATAACGAGTTGCATCCTGTGGTGTTTCATATTGCTCCAACAAAAGAACAGCAAAACCTGTTTTTACTAATTCGTATGCCAGTGCAACACCTGCAATTCCACCACCAACCACAATCCAGTCGTAGGTTTTCATATTAAATGTTTTTCTTAATTACGAATTACCATAAGTTGCTTGTAAACGACTTAAAAGATATTCTCCCGCCAGGATAGGCGGATAAATAGGTGATTGTTCTTTCTGGCAACTTTCCAGACAAACTATTTCTGTATCATCGTTAGGATGACAGAAAAAAGCGATAGAATAACGGGACTGTTTTACCGTGCGATCGCTGGGAATCATTACTCGATGCTTGGTTGAGCAAAATATATCATTTGTCCATCGTTGCATTAAATCGCCAGTATTAACTACCACAGTATCAGGAATCGCAGGTGCAGCAATCCATTCTCCAGATGCTGTCTGTACTTCCAACCCGCCAACATCATCTTGGAAAAGTAAGGTAATACTGCCATAATCGGAATGCTCACCAGCACGCACCTGTCCGAGTTTGGGTGGTATCTGCAATGGGGGATAGTGGAGTAAGCGCAAGGTATGATTTTGTTGATTGTGCCTTGTGATAAAAAAATCTTCTGACAATTCCAACGCCAAAGCATAAGCTTGTAACACTGTGTTAGCAAGTTCTGTGCAACTATCATAAAAGGCGAGAATAGAAGCATCTATTCCTATAGCCGCTTGTTTGTTTATATTAAACGCCTCTTTCAAGTCGCCTGGTTTGTTGAAGTCAAGACGTTCTCTCTCAAGACTGACATATCCTGTATTATTAAACTCATCACTCCAAGCTTGCTTTTGCTTAACTTCTAAGGGTAAATTGAACAAAGATTTACTGTAACTGAATACTTGTTTTATTAAGTCTTTTGACATTCCTGAATTCTGCAAGTACATGAAGCCAATTTCATGGCAAGCTTGATAGGTTTGTTTGATAATATTTTGACGAGTTATTGTGTCGCCATTGGTAAACGCAGTTAAATTTATTATTGGAATTGTAACCATTTATATATAATTAGAAAATTTGTGTTTTTGTTTTGTTAACAGTAGTATACTCAATACTTAGGTACGAAACTTTATAATGACTCTTGCTCCTTGGCGAAGCGCGATCGCTGATGCACTCCATCGCAACCGTAGCCTTGTTTATGCCCGTTACCTCCAACTAGCAACCGTGCAGCCGAACGGTCGTCCCGCTAATCGTACCCTAGTCTTTCGCGGTTTTCTAGAAGATACAAACCAGCTAAAATTTATTATTGATAGTCGTAGCGCTAAAGCTAACCAAATACAGCAACAACCTTGGGCAGAAGTTTGCTGGTACTTCCCCAATACACGCGAACAATTCCGCATCACTGGCTGTTTGACTCTGGTAGGTAATGATTCTCATCAGGATTTACAGCCAGTCCGCATTTCCATTTGGCAAGAACTGAGTGATGCTGCACGTTTACAGTTTGCTTGGCCCTATCCTGGTAAACCCAGAATCCAAGAAGTAGGAGCTTTTGAGCCACCAGCACCCGATTCTGTTGAGCCAGTACCTAATTTTTGTCTACTGCTACTTGATCCGATGCAAGTAGACCATTTAGAATTACGCGGCGAACCACAAAATCGATGGCTTTATTGCCGTAATGACCACCAAGAGTGGTCTAGCGAAGCTATTAATCCGTGATTTAGTCAAGTTGACCTTAGCCCTTTTAATGTGGGTGAAAATTTTAGTCTATAAATTCTTCTTTAACCTTTTCTATCTGTGTTGCGCCAGTTGCTACCCTGCCTTAACGTTAAGAGCGTAGCAAGATCTCCGTAGGGGTACAAGTCGGGTAACCGTAAGGGCGCACTGGCTTATCTGTGCCTCTCTAGTTAAATAAATTACTTTTAAACCGCAGAGGCACAGAGAGCGCTGAGAAAAACAATCTTATTTTACCTCGACTTTATCCATTTTTGAGCAATGCTCAAGCTGACGCTGAAACCTTGGTGGGACGATAGTTTTACTTTTTTAACTTCATCGATAATCTGTGATGTAAAAAAAGTATTTGCCTAAAAGCCAGGTTTTTTGCCGTATAAAGGTAACCAAGTTTTTAATTTTGGATAAAGTCGAGTTTACCAGTCACCTTGAAAGGGCTAAAGATTGACCCTTAACTCTTGACGTTTAACTAAATGCCAGCACCATCTAGAAATTGCTGGATAGTTTTATCTTTGAGGTTGCACCAGCGAGTATCGTGGGTTAACTCATCCTCTTTGGTGGCTAAACAACCCACTAAAACAGGAGTTTTTTCTGAAGAATTGCTGCGCTGAAGAGTTTGTATTTGTTCTTCCAACGCCTCAATTCTGTCAACTAAAGCACGAATTACTTGGGCTTCTGAATCTGGTAAGTTATTGTGTTCAAGAGGTGCAACCCGAACTCCAGAACGATACATAATGCGCCCAGGCACGCCCACCACAGTACAGTCTGAAGGGACATCCCTTAGAACAACAGACCCAGCGCCAATACGGACATTATTACCAATTTGGATATTGCCCAGTACTTTAGCTCCAGCCCCAACTACGACGTTTTCGCCTACAGTTGGATGGCGCTTACCACATTCTTTACCAGTACCTCCAAGGGTGACACCTTGATAAATTAGGGCATAGTCTCCCACGATCGCAGTTTCACCAATTACTACACCCATGCCGTGGTCAATAAACACACTTTTTCCAATTACTGCACCAGGGTGGATTTCAATTCCAGTCAAAAACCGAGCCACGTGAGAAATCAGGCGGGGAATAAAGGGAAGACCAACAGTGTACAACCAGTGAGCCAGCCTATGGAATAGCAGGGCTTGCAAACCAGGGTAACAAAATAAAACTTCCAACCAGTTACGAGCAGCTGGGTCACGTTCAAATATGATACGAAAGTCAGCACGCAGTATAGATAGCACGAGATAGCACCCTCGGAAAGCACAACAAGCTATTCTCCCATATTATCCTCTCAGGCGTTATACCTCAAAATTGGGAATGGGGAATAAGGAATAGGGCATTGCACAAATGACAAATGACTAACTTACCATCACTGCTGCTCTACTTTCAAAGTGTAATCGCGCTTAACCCCAGGATTAAATGTACCCACCCAAATCCGATACGTGCCACTTTTCCAGTTGCGATCGCTAACGCTAGCATCTTTACTTTTACCAGTATCATCGCCGCAACGAATTGTAGTTTGGTCTGGCCCTTGGATCAATAAAGTGGTATCATTGCCGTTGCTATCAACTTGTATTGTCATCTGGGGAAAGTCCTTTTCCAAAACCATAATATGATCTGGATTGGGATCGGCAAAACCGATACAGGCTTTTTGATCGCGATCGCGGTTACTTATAGCAGACAATGAGTAAGAACCGCCTGTAAACCCCTGCACTATTCCTTGTGCTGGATCAAAGTTTGTTGATAGAGTGAAAGTACCAAAATTTGCTGTCTGTGCTATTACAGGCGTAGCTATGATGGCGGAAAGTATAGCCAACAACCAGCCGCCGCTAAAGTTAAGTCGGGGGCGACAGTATTTCATAGTAGCCCTCCAACAGGCTGTTAAATTAGTAATGATATATACATATTCTAATGAAAAAATTACAGGGAAATTTCAGTTGGTTGTGCCACATAAAAATGTGCCACAATAGAAGGTTTTGAAAGCAGGCAGGTAATTGCTTGGTTGTTTCTTTATCTAAACAGCATACAATTCCCCAGCTAGCCAATAGCTATCCAAAGATTAGAAATACGAATAGCAAATAGTATAGACAATACTGCTCGGTTAAGGCTAAAAAATAAAAATGCGTAGGTTGGGTTGAGGAACGTAGACCCGAAGGGGCTTCCCGCAGGGTAACCCAACATTTCCAGGGCTTTGTTGGGTAACACTAAAGTTCAACCCAACCTACAAATCTTCAAAACCTACGCAGTATTGATACTATAGAAAGCCTACGTAAAAATAATGATATAAGAAAATGCAGAAGGTAAAATAATTTTTAACCTTCTGCACTTGAGATTTTATGGAAATCTCACGAATTATTGAGTTGGAAGAAAATGCCACCTTTGAGCGCTCTTGTGTCAGTTCCATAGCTACTGATTGTGAGCGATCGCAGATTATCAAAAAACGGTTTCCCTAAAACTTCCACTAGTTTGAGAATCGGTACTTGGCGCTCTAACAAATTCTGGCTTTTTGTCCAGTCAAGATATATATAACCTTGATTTGGTAAGGGAATCGCAGCAATACTATCTTTGAAATTGGGATTATCAATTAAGGAATTACCCTTGGTTGTGAGAATTTCATCCATCGTTTCTAAATCAGAGGTGAAAATTTCGTAATTTCCTAAATTTGTATGTAATCCCCGCACTTTTGTTTCAATACTGAAGGATGTTCCCTCTTTAACATCACTTTTTTTTGTAGCCGTAGTTAACTCTGTCCAAGCAGAAATTTTTTGCTTGTCTATAGTCAAGGGATTAATGCTGAGTCCATTTGATGAGGCGATCGCATCTAATCGAGCAACACCTTGTTCTACTGTCTCGGATTTTTCTACTACAAAAATCCAATGGGGATTTGTTTGCTCTTTCGCAGGTAACAATGCTATGGCATATTCTCCCTGTACCCAGCTAAAAATATCCTCTGGTAAATTTATACCCCAGCGTTTTTGAACATCCACCAAAGGTTTTGCTAACCGAGAAACTACATCTTCCTCAGAACCATATATAGTTGTTGTTGCTTGTCTCCAGAGTTTAGCTAAATCACTGTTACCTAAATTACTTAAATTTGAGCCAGAAATTGCCAAACCTGCGGACGCTGGAACATACTGCAATGCTCCCACAGGTTTAGATAGTGGTGAAGATGGGGAAACAATTTCCGATGAAGTTAAAAAGCTGGTTTCTGCTAGCAAACCTTTGGTATTCAACGCCAGGGAAATAATTTCGCTGTTATATGTTGGTTCTGGCAATTCTAAACCTTGCCATTTTGCCACGATGGGAAGATTTAAGAAAGCTACAGCTAAACCCCCTTTGGGTAGTTGTTTTGTCGCTTTTTGGTATTTGGGGGAACTAGTCAAATTCAGATCGGGCGCTTGGACATTATTGATGGCGTCTCGCAACACTTTCGGATCGTTGGCAAACAACACAAAGCTTTCACCAACAACAGCACCAGCTAGATAATTTTGGATTTTGGATTTTGGATTTTGGATTTTCTCTTCTGTACTTACTTCTTGATTGTCGTAAATCAGTTTTACGCCTTTGTATTGTTCAACAGCTAAGTTTGCTCCAGCTAAGGCTCGTTTGGAAAACAACAACTCGACAAACTCGCGGCTTTTCTCCGGTTGCTTGGTTGCTAGTGCCAACAAATACCCTGGCTGCTGTCCGTTTTCTCGATCGCGATCAATATCTAAGGTGGTGATAGCTAAGGTAATTTCGTCCCCTAACCAGGGTTGAACATCTTCTTTGTAATCTATGCTACTCTTGGCGAATAAACTGGTTTTGAGTTTAGATAGTTCTCCTTCACGCTCCAACGCCTGCAACCGATCAGGATTCGTCAGCAATGAAAGCATTACAGGGGACAGTTTCGACACGAATATGGCTGCATTAGGCTGTCCGGTAGAAGCAGTGAGGTTAGCCGGATTTTTGGCGAAAAACCAGTAAAAACTAGCGATCGCAATTACTAGCAGTGCGATCGCACCAGCTACAATAAAACCAATAAATGAGCGTTGTCTATTCACATTAAACCTTTAAAAAGACGGTTTACAGCCATTTAAGCAGAAAGCCTACCAGAATCTATCAGCTTTCTTGAGAATGGATACTCATGCAAAGACAGAGATTTTCTGTCACCATAAATAGGATTAGGACTGTTTATAGGGAATTCTTTTAGTCAACCCATGAATCAGATTAGTGTACAAGAACTGGCACAACGTCTTTCTTCTGGTGATGTAAGTATTCAGCTAGTAGATGTACGCGAACCACAAGAATTAGAAATTGCTAGCATTGAGGGCTTTGTCAACCTACCCTTGAGTCAATTTACCGAATGGGGAGATCAAGTTCCTACCCTCTTCAATCCCCAAGCTGAAACCCTTGTACTATGCCACCACGGCATCCGCTCTGCCCAAATGTGCCAGTGGTTAATTGCTCAAGGTTTTACAAATGTGCAAAATATTTCAGGTGGTATTGATGCTTATTCCGTCTTAGTAGACCATTCAATTCCCCAGTATTAGCTTGTGTTTAGGTGCATTACTTAGATGGAAGTTATTCTTCCATCTTGCTTTTGCTATGCTGAAAATAGCAATATATAAACTTAGGGGCTTGCTAGGAAAGCTTGCAACTTTCTTCACTGGCTAAATATTTGCGAAACTTTTCGACCCCAATTTTAGCTGCAATCGCCGCAAAAATACGTATACAATAATACTTTTATAAGTGTAGAATTATGCAAAAATAAGCAATAAAAGGATGTTGTAAATTCAAACTCTCAGCTTTGGCAGCAAAAGCTTAGATTGTATTTAGAGGAAACTTTTAAAGAGTGGTGTACGTGAACCTTAAAATTAATTATCACAATATAATTGTATAATTTGCTATCTTAATAAATTATTAATATTCTTTGTTTTCAATCAATTTCAGAATTTTTTCCATACTTTGATTAAAATTTGCCGCCAAGCATTACATACCCTATGGAAGTCCAGTTAACAAATCGACAACAGCATATACTTTGGGCAACGGTACGTCACTACATTGCTACGGCAGAGCCTGTTGGTTCAAAAGCTTTGGTCGAGGAGTACGACCTGGGTGTAAGTTCAGCCACAATTCGCAATGTGATGGGCGTTTTAGAAAAGTCGGGATTACTCTACCAACCACACGCCTCTGCTGGACGAGTGCCTTCAGATTCAGGTTATCGCATTTATGTTGACCAGCTAATTACACCTTCTCTGCGTTCGCGCAGCGTGTCACAGACAGACGCTGCGCGTAGCTTGCTTCCACAAAGTGGTACAGAAACTTTAGGACGAGAAGTAGAGGTGGCATTGCAAAAGCGCCTCCAGTGGGAAGATTGGAGTTTAGAAACCCTACTGCAAGGAGCCGCACAAATTTTAGCAACCTTAAGTGGTTGCATAAGCTTAATTACTATGCCGCAAACTACCACAGCCCTATTGCGACATCTGCAATTAGTGCAAATTGAAGCGGGGCGGATTATGTTAATTGTTGTTACCGATAGTTATGAGACACATTCCAAATTGATGGATTTGTCGCCAATACCAGAGGAAACACAACGGGATTCAGAGGTAATCGATCGCGAGTTACAAATTGTTTCTAACTTTTTGAATACCCACTTGCGGGGGCGAAGTTTGTTGGAATTAGCCAACCTCAACTGGAGCGAATTAGATCAGGAGTTCCAACGCTACGGGGAATTTTTGAAACATTCAGTTGCCGAATTAACTCGTCGCACTCATGCGCCGACTGCAACCCAAATTATGGTTCGGGGTGTGTCAGAAGTTTTGCGCCAGCCAGAATTTTCCCAGTTACAGCAGGTACAAACAATTATCCACCTGCTGGAAGAAGAACAAGACCAACTATGGCGATTAATATTTGAGGAACCAGAGCTTGAGGATGTGGGTAAGTCAAAGGTAACAGTTCGCATTGGCGCAGAAAATCTTTTAGAACCGATACGCACCTGCACCTTGATTTCTTCCACCTATCGCCGAGGTTCAATACCAGTAGGAAGTGTGGGAGTTTTGGGGCCAACGCGTCTAGATTATGAAAGTGCGATCGCAGTAGTAGCATCTGCTGCTGATTACCTCTCAGAAGCTTTCAGTTATTTCAATCCTTAATAAAGACAACCTGCTACGGGTTTAGACAAAAGAACAATACCATAGCAGGTAGATAAGCCGAATTTATAGTGGCAAAATCAATAATTAATACCTTTTAACTCTTTCATGGTTAGAAAAATTACCTTTGGCGTGCTGTGGCTGGGATTCACTACCTATGCTTTTTTCCTCGCTCCTCCTGAGCAACCTGGTACATTTGAGTTAATTAAAAACCTTTCTACTGGCCAATGGCAAGGCGTTAACCCATTAGTCGTAGTACTATTCAACCTCATGGGCATCTGGCCTCTCATCTACAGTGCAGTAGTATTTATTGATGGTAGAGGACAAAAAATACCTGCTTGGCTATTTGCTACTGCCTCTTTCGGAGTCGGGGCATTTGCCTTGTTACCCTATTTAGCCTTTAGGGAACCAAATAATAAGTTTGTTGGTAAAAAGAATGCCTTGCTCAAGGTGCTAGATTCTCGTGTGACTGGGGTTGTCTTGACAGTAGCCACGGTTATTTTAGTTGCCTATGGTTTAACAGAAGGAGATTGGGGTAATTTTGTGCAACAGTGGCAAACTAACCGCTTCATCAATGTGATGAGTTTAGATTTCTGTCTACTTAGCCTATTATTTCCAGCTTTGCTAGGGGATGATCTGGCGCGTCGCGGTTGGAAAAATCCACAGATGTTTTGGTTAATAGCGTTAATACCTCTATTCGGGCCATTGATTTATTTGTGTGTGCGTCCACCTATACCAGAAGTTGGTGTAGAAGCAATACCGAGTCAGCAGCCAGCTGCAAATTAAAGCAATTTTTAATTCCTAATTCAAGAAAGTTTCAATCGGGATTTAAATCCTCAACTGAAACAAAAATCACGTATAGATTTACCACTATTTTTAAGCAAGCTCAGGGCAGCGTTCTACAAAAAGGGGGATTTAGAGGCAAAAAATACGAATTATAAATTGGTAATTATGTTAAATGCACACCATCTAAAGATAATGAATAGAAAAGTTGCATTGTGGTTACTATGGGTTGGATTTATCGCTTATATTTTACTGTTAGCACCGCCCCTGCATTTACAAGAAACCCTAACCCTGTTGAAAAATATATTTACTCTTCAGTGGCTTGCCATAAATCCGATTATCCTTTCCTTGTTTTCTTTAGTGGGCATCTGGCTACTAATTTACAGTGGTTTATTGTTCATTGATGGCAGAATGCAACGGATTCCTTTTTGGCCTTTTGCTTTGGCATCAGTAGGATCAGGAGTGCTTGGTCTGTTACCATATTTGGCTTTTCGTGAATCAAATCAAGAATTTTCTGGACAAAAGGATGTTTTATTACGGCTGCTAGATTCTCGTTTTTTTGGGATTGTTTTGAGTTTAAGCACTGTTGGCTTACTCGCCTATGCGTTTGTCTTAGGTGACTGGGGAGATTTTGTACAGCAGTTCCAAGGCGATCGCTTTATTAATGGCATGAGTTTGGCATTTTGCCTTTTTTGTCTTTTATTCCCCACAATCCTTGGCGATGATATCGCTCGTCGCCACTGGAATAATCCCCAGGTGTTTTGGACAGTAGCCTTAGTCCCGCTACTAGGCCCACTTATTTATCTTTGCTTGCGCCCGCCCCTACCATCAACTATTCGTGAAGAATGGTTGATACCTAATCGGGAATAGATTTTTTCTATTGATCACCAAGGTTCAATGCCAAGAGGAAGTATGGGAGTTTTGGTGACAAAGCACCTAGATAAGAAAACTGCGTAGGGTAGCCCGTCGTAGATATTACTCTCATCGCTACTGTTGATTACGCAAAACCTCGCTTTTTTCAGTGAGTTGGGCAGTTTCCACTTTGGGTGCGTAAATCCCAAGAGAAAATTTTTTCTCAAAGTACTTTACAAAACGCAATAAATTCTTTAAGATGTGTAACAGGTAGTCAAACCTACCTAATTCATTCACAAATAATCGCATTTATAAAACCATGACAGCAACCTTACAACAGCGCTCAAGCGCCAACGTATGGGAT
>NZ_CAXTNE010000113.1:13487-23747 GCF_964245445.1 uncultured Nostoc sp. | reverse complement strand
TAGTTCTTAATGCACTATTACTTACTGTACCTCATGCACTTCGAAAATGCTGTATATTAACTAATTTAATAAATGGAATATTTAAAGCGCTTTCTTGAGTATGCTCTTGAGGCGTATGATGCTATTCGTGATGCTGACGATATAGCAGGGATTGCACGTAACACTGGATGGGCAGAGTTTCGCATTCGTCGGATCAAAAAACATTTATTTTATGATGAACACCAGTTGGATTACGATCTCGGATTTAACCGCTTTAGTCCTGATCCAGATATAGCAGATGCCTGGATTAGGTTACAGCGAGGTAATTTTAACCCTGAAGATTTGAGACTACTGGAACATGAATACTTTGAGTCGAGGTTTGAAAGCATTTTCTATACTGACTACCGTACAGCTCATGACGCAACTGAACGCTCTGGTCGTTTGTGGAGTCCCCCAGTAACATCAGCATAACTCAAATGAGTTAAAACTGAAGTATCGCAACTTTTACAGACCACATGAATCTGTTATGGCTTTTTACGTATTGATTTTAAAAGAAAAGGAGGATGAAATCGGCGTTACTTATCGCTTTGGGCCACATGAAGATCGTCTCGGATCTTTGTGGATAGATAAATTTAGTGGAGAAGTTAAAGAACTTCAAGAAACACCAGAGCAAAACTCGCAGGCATTTTTTCAACGAGCAGCAGTAAAGGTTTGGCAACATTGGAAAAAAGGATCTTTTCCAGAAAAAACATGTTGGGCATCCTGAGAAGAAATAATTGGGGATTGATAGTCTATCCACAGTGATAGGCTATCAATACTCTGTTATTCCTCACAAAGATACCTAGCGATCGCTCTTTTCGACAAGTTTAGTGGTCAAAAAGCTTACTTCAAAGTTCCCAAAACTGGCGCTACCTCAACCTCGGAAATTTGCGGAACCAAGAATCTATGAGCATAAATTTGGGGATTTGTTTGCGAGACTATAGCATAAGACTGGCGAAGATTAGCATTGACTGCAACAGTCTTCACATCGTACATCTGCATCGCCATTTTGGGATAGAAACCAATACCAATAATCATTAACAGAAAACAGGCAGCAATAAACACCTCACGCGGTCTAGCATCGTCGTAGACTGCTTCTTCTGGCACTAAGCAATCTGTACCAAAACAAACTGTTCCCTCATCTTCTTGATTTTCCGAACCTGCATTATTAATGTCGCAGATGAGCGCTGCACCCTGACCATAAAATACCTCTCGCAACATGGAAAGTAGATAGATAGGTGTGAGGATGACTCCAACTGCGGCGAGAAAAACTGTGACGGTGCAGAAAGTCGAACTGTAAACATCACTGCTTGTCATCCCAACGAATACTGAGAGTTCGCCAGCAAAGCCACTCATACCGGGAAGTGCTAAGGATGCCATTGCTCCAATTGTAAACAGGGCAAAGACTTTGGGCATGGCTTGAGCAATACCGCCCATATCTTTCATTACCATTGTGTGGGTGCGATCGTAAGTAACGCCTGCTAAGAAGAACAGCACCGATGCGATTAAACCATGCGAAATCATCTGCAACATGGCGCCGTTGATTCCCAAATCAGTGAAGGACGCAATCCCAAGCAGCACAAACCCCATGTGGGAAATCGACGAATAAGCTAAACGCCGCTTCATATTCGTCTGAGCAAAGGAGTTCAATGCACCATAGACAATGTTGACAACACCGAGAATAGCTAGAATCGGCGCAAAGTAAATGTGTGCATCGGGAAGCAACTCAAGATTCAGGCGAATTAGTCCGTATCCACCCATCTTCAGCAATACTCCAGCCAATATCATCGATACAGGAGAAGATGCTTCGCCGTGGGCATCAGGTAACCAGGTATGCATCGGGAAAACAGCAAGCTTGACACCAAATGCAACCAGTAACCCTGCATAAAGTAGCAGCTGTAGTCCAAGGGGATATTCCTTCTTAGCCAGGGCGGTTATATCAAATGTCATATCACCGCCGCCGTATAGCCCCATTGCCAGGGCTGCCACTAAAATAAAAATAGAAGCTGCTGCGGTATACAACAAAAATTTTGTAGCCGCATAGCGTCGCCTTTGCCCACCCCAAATGCAGACTAGTAGGTAGACGGGTATCAACTCTACTTCCCACATAATGAAAAATAGCAGCAAGTCTTTGGCAACGAACACCCCTACCTGTGCGGAATACAGCACCAGCATTAAAAAATAGAAAAGGCGGGGTCGGTGATCAACTTGCCAGGCTGAAAAAATCGAGAGTGTGGTGACAAATCCTGCAAGTAGCACAAGTGGTGCTGAAAGTCCATCGACCGATACTGCCCAGTTAAGACCCAACTGAGGCATCCAGGCATAATTTTCTACCATTTGAAAACTAGCACTGCTGGCATCGTAATGCTTCCAAAAGGCGTAGCACATCAAGGCGAAGTCTGCGATACCTATACCCAAGGCATACCACCGCACGCGCTTGCCATCTTTATCAGGCAGCACAGGGATAAGCAGGGAAGCAACAAGTGGCAGCAAGACAATCGCGGTAAGCCAGGGAAATTGATCCGCTATCATGTATATGAGAAAAAATACTTATTTGTTTGTCAATTATGTCATTGTACTAAACTATGTAACAAATTCTTCATAAATCTTTGTTCTAGTTAACGGCTTTGACTTAAAAATGGGGAGTGGGGAGTCGTGAAGAAAGATTTCCGTCTGTTCTTGTAAGCAGTTCATGATGGTTACTTAGTTGCTCACGGTACTAATCCAGCCCGCAAGGCGCGGACGGCAGCCTGTGTCCGGTCAGCAACACAGAGTTTATTGAGAATACCTCGAACATGAGTTTTTACAGTACCGACTGTTAAATAGAGCTTTTTAGCAATTTCTGCATTGTCACACCCGGCAACAATTAACTCTAAAACATCCATCTCCCTATGAGTTAAAGGATAGGTGACTATACTTTTCTCAACATCTGGGTCAATACCTTCAATCAGGACTCTTTTTCCAGATGCACCTCTGCTACCATCGGGGAAATCTTGACGTATTTGTTGTAGTACAAGGTCTGCGATCGCTGGATCGATCCATGAGCTACCTGCATGGGTCGTTCGCACAGCCTCAACTAGTCTTTCAGTTTCGATATCCTTCATGCAATAAGAATCTGCACCTGCTGCAAATGCTGCTAAAACTGCCTGTTCGCTGTTCTGCATGGTTAAAATTAGCAATTTTGTAGTATAATCTTCATTCTCTGCTTGATATTGCCTAAATGTGCGTGTTAGCTCAATACCATCCATGTCAGGTAAGCCGATGTCAATAGTAGCAACATCCGGCTTAAGACTTTTCAGAAGCTTAATGCCTTCGGCTGCATTGGCTGCTTCACCAACAATGTTAAAATCTGGCTGGGTTTGTAAGGCAGCCCGTAAGCCGATTCTCGTAAGGTTGTGATCTTCAATCACGAGGATATTGATTTCATTCATAGTTACTTAACTTTACTGTTATCTATCTAAAGTACAGATTAAAATAATCTCGTTCTTCTATCTGGGATCTTATACAAAAAGCAATGTAATTGGTATTGTTCACTTAACTTCATCTACCATTAGACATAAATAACCTTATCTTGTAAGTTTTTTTAAAGCAAGAGTTTCGATATGACAATAATAATTTGATTAAAAAATACTTTTATACATTAATCTCAGGATAGATATTTCATGGTAGACAATTTTTCATTGAAAATCCGGTAGCAAGCAAGAGTGGGTGACTATTAAATAGTTGCTTTTGCAGTGGCTACGATGATGTAAATAAAAGGGACGAAACTACCTCACCCTAAGACCCAGACACAGATATTGCTTGGATAACCAGACGGCTAAGATATTTGTTAAGACAATAGTATGCTAATACATTTATTAAACGAAGCCTCAGTGTAATCACTTAAAAAGGTTAGATTTTAATTTAGGAAACTTTAAACGAAAAGATGAATCCTTAATAATCTTAGTGCTGGTGAAGTAAGCTATTACTAGATTTGCGAGGGATAGCCAAGCACTTCTTTTTTTATTTAGCCATGTCTTTAACTAAAACTGTCAAAAAAGATAAAATTCTCGTTGTCGATGATATTTTTGACAATTTACTGGTGTTAGAAGCTGTCCTAGAAGATGAGGGCTATGAAATTAGCTTAGTCGAAAATAGCAAAATTGCTCTGGCTATGGTTGAGGAGTCGCCGCCAGACTTAATTCTCTTAGATGTAATGATGCCGGAGATAGATGGCTATGAATTTACTCGACGCATCCGGCAGAATCCGGCGTTGCCATTTATCCCCATTTTGCTGCTCACGGCTCACTATGCGTCTAGCGTTGTGGAAGGACTCGATGCTGGTGCAGATGACTTTATTCGTAAACCATTCGATCCTGATGAATTACATGCACGAGTGCGATCGCTCCTGCGCCTCAAACATAGTATCGATGAACGAGATCAGATGGCTAACCTGCGGGCAGATTTTGTCTCGCGTTTTACTCACGATTTACGCATACCACTGGTAGCTTCCAACCGTGTATTAAAATTATTGCTGGAAGGCAGGTTTTGCGATGTTTCGCCACAATTGCAAGAAATAATTAATACCATGATTGGCAGTAATCAAGACCTGCTGGAAATGGTAAATACCTTGCTAGAAGTTTATCGTCATGAAGCGGGCTGTAAAACCTTAAAAATTTCTCCCTGCAATATTCAGGAATTAGTTGGTGAAGTTTCTCAAGAATTAACTCCTTTAGCTGAAGAAAAAGGATTAATTGTAAATATTGATCTAGGTGAAATGGCAAGCACCGTCATGGGCGATCGCGTAGAACTGCGGCGAGTTTTGACGAATATTCTTGGCAATGCCATCAAATTTACAGACAAAGGTTCTGTAGATATTCACTGTTATCATACTCCGGCAGCTGTGACTATTGATATCCGAGATACAGGACCAGGAATTTCTAAACAAGACCAGGCAATATTATTCGAGCGATTTCGTCAAGGCAAACACCAACGTTCTGGTAGTGGTTTAGGACTATATCTATCTCGCTGCATTATTGAAGCACATCAAGGCACAATCGATGTGACATCTGAACCAGGGAAGGGTAGTACATTCACTATCCGTCTACCTGTAGCAGGTAAAAACTAAAAAGTAGGCAGACAAAAAATTATTGGTATGGTGCTGCCTTTACAAAGCCGCTCTAAATACCCGCTTTTTATGATAAGTAGGTAGGCACAAACAAACCTAACTATGTAACGAGATACAAAATGTTTGAAACCTCTGCGATTTCTTCTCTACGAGACGCTCCGCGAACGTTTCAATTCGTTATATACGTTATAGTTGCAATGACCAAATAACTATTAATTTATAATTCATAATTCATAATTCATAATTAAAGAATGGGTACAGCAGCCCACACTGAATTTTTAATGAGCGTGGTCTTAAAGAGCATCGAAAGTTCAGTAGCTCAAACTGATAGCACAGTGCGAAGGAGCCTGCGAACGTCTTTAAATTATGAATTACTAATTATTAATTATGAATTACATTGGTCTAGTTATGAATTTTCCCGCCTACCTACCTACTTAATTAAAATTACTGTGCTATTTATTCAGCAGTAACTTCTTTTTGTTGTATAAAACCAGTAATCCAACAAAACCTAATCCTAACAAAGCTGAAGGTTCTGGGACAGAAATGTTTTGTGCTGTCAAGCTGGTTTCATAAGAAACAGCCAAATTCCCCTTAGATGGAAGTGAGTAGCTAGCTTCAATAGGTTGCTCTAGCCCTTCTTGAGTAATGGGTATGGAAAAAGTGCCATCTAAGTTTTTTGCTACTACTTGACCTAGATATTCTACTGTAACATCATCGGTAATTGGTTTCCCTTCAGATAATACCTGAACTAGTAAGCTTTCACCTGGAACAACAGCTAAAGGGTTTTGTAGAGGTAGAATTTCTAATGGCAAATTGAATGGTTTGGCTAAAGCATCAGACCAATCATAAAAAGCCTTGGTATATTTGAGGTAATGACCAACATTATCATACTTAGGAATTTCCTGTTCTGTAATGCGGAGATATTCATTATTCGATAATCTGGCAAAATAGCCATTATCAAAAAAACCTTGGATAGCTGCTACATTTTTACCAGCAGTTAGAGATAAAGCATCTTGTTTTTGATCGAGATCAAAAGGAAGAATTTGTTTGTTAGTATCATAAACTATTGCTTGTTTGAATCTAGAGGTTTCATAAGTTTCTGGCCCATCTTCTGGATGTCCAAACAGAATATCATACTCGCCATTTTTGTAATCAAACCAGACAACATGCGCTGATGCTGGTTGGATAAAGCATGGCAAAATAGCTGCTGATATGAGCAGCGTTTTAATTTTTTGCAAAAACATTTTAACTCCCCTGATTACTTGGTTAAATTCATCACTAACGCTTTTAGAAAACCATATTTTTCTTTTCTGAACAATCCCCCTAACAGGGATAATTTTTTAATATTTAGATTTTCTTAAGATTGGCATACTTTATTTTTTTGTAGGACTTGTGACAGCATTTGGCAAGACAGCAAGCGGGTTGGCGAAAGTAGTGATCAGCAAAAATTTGTCACGAATCTTGGGCGGAAAGAGACATAATTTTTCAATTTTTAACTGAAAAGTAGTTTAGCTAGTGCAAGAATGCATAGAGAAGTCTAAAAGATGACTTTGAAGTACCCGCAGGGTGTAGAGGCTTCCAACCATTGGTGGTCGATAGTGCAGCGTAAAGCTTTCTCTTTTCCTTCTCCTATGGTCAGCTTGCTTCGACCTAGGAGTACGCCAACGGCATAGCTTATCTACGAGACGGACTCACGTTCGCTTAAAGCGAGTCCGCGTACTCAATTCTGGGTAAATGAGACGAGATGCTTCAAAATACTTTTGTCTTTAATCACTAAATAAGATTAGTTAAATGTCTGAACTTACGGATGAACTTCAATATATTTTGAATTGGTTAAAATCTACCAATCATGATTTCTTTGATTGTTACAATCCAGGTTTAACTCGCCAGCAGATTGACGAAATTACAAAGGATTTACCATTCAGGTTATCCGAAGAAGTATACGAACTTTATCAATGGCGCAATGGAACCGCCGATCTTGGCTATAACAATGGCTATCTACCACTCTATTTTTTGTTTCCTGAGCAATTAAGAGCCGATGTCATTTGTTCTTTTTGTTCCTTGCAAGATTCAGTTTATATTTACAAAACTATAGGAGAAGCTACTAACTATGATGATGCATATTGGAACCAAAAATGGTTTCCTATTGCTGAATATGAGACTAAAAGAAGGCTTTATGTAGTTGGCGATCTCGATCCATCTCCGGTTTATCTTTGGGATGTTGGTTGCCTTGAGGATTCAGTAAGAATATATAAAAATCTTCTTAGTATGATATCTGTAATTGCAGAGTGTTGTGAGTTTGGTTTATATCAAGTCATACCAGATGAAGATGGAGAGCAAGATGACATGATAATCCGAATAGATGAAGAAAAGCTAAAACTTGAAAAAGAGATATATCGAAAATATAACTCATAAGTTAAAAAAATATGAAGCTGGATAATAACCAATTGCTTACTTAGAAAAACTGTGATATTTAAATATTAATAAAAAAACAGCTTGAAGAAAAAGAATAATGAAGTACTTATTTATAATTTGGGTGCTTATACTCTCTTTAATCGCTCCTAGTGCAGCGATCGCTGACGAAAAGCCGCTAGCCTGCGGCAACGCCAAGGGCGAACATGTCTACGCTCAAGCAAGACAGCCCTATAGTTTAATATCTGGAGTTGGGACAATCCACCATCCAGTTTCCACTTCTAATCCCCAAGCGCAAGAGTTTTTCGATCAGGGATTAAATTTAATTTACGCTTTCAATCATGATGAGGCGGTGCGTTCTTTTCAATACGCTGCCAAACTCGATCCACATTTGGCGATCGCATATTGGGGTATTGCTCTAGCTCTAGGCCCTAATATTAACTTAGCAATCGACCCCAACCGAGAATTAGCTGCTTACCAAGCGGTACAGCAAGCTTTGGCACTTTCCACCCAAGCATCTGCCGAAGAACGAGACTACATTACCGCCTTAGCAAAACGTTACTCCCAAGATCCTGATGCAGATTTGTTTCAACTAGCGCTTTACTACGCAAAAGCAATGGCAACTCTAGTTAAGCGCTATCCAGATGATTTAGATGCGGCGACGCTTTACGCTGAAAGCTTGATGGATCTGCATCCTTGGCAGCACTGGACTAAAGATGGCAAGCCACAGCCAGATACAGAAGAAATTGTGGCTATTTTAGAATCAGTTCTCAAACGTAACCCGAATCATACCGGAGCTAATCATTACTATATTCATGCAGTAGAAGCCTCACTTTCCCCAGAACGGGCCCTTGTGAGTGCCAAAAGACTAGGAACCCTAGCACCAACGGCGGGACACTTGGTACACATGCCAAGTCATATTTTTTTTCGTGTAGGAGATTATGAAGGGGCAATGCAGGCAAACAAGCAGGCGATCGCTCAAGATGATATTTACATCAAAAAATATCAAGTCCAGGGCACTTACCCCATGATGTACTACAACCACAACGTATATTTTATTATGGTGGCCAGCAGCATGGCAGGAAGATATAAAGATGCTCTCCAAGCCGCAGAGACGTTAGTCGCAAATGCTACTGCAATTGACCCGTATGCACCAATGCTTGAGGGATTCCTGGGCAGCAAAATGCTGATTCAGACACGCTTTAGTGATTGGGATGCCATCTTAAAAACTCCCGTCTCCGATGCTAAATTGCCCACTACCACAGCACTTTGGCATTTTGCTCGCGGTATGGCAAGCGCAGCCACAGGCAAACTTGAAGATGCAGCAAGTGAAAGTGGGGCATTGGTTGCTGCCAAACAGGGAATTTCTACCGAAGCAACCATTGGCTTCAGTCCTGCCAGTCGCATTTTAGACATTGCCTCAAAAGTTCTAGACGCCAAAATTGCTAGAGAAAAGCATGATTATGAATCTGCCATTTTGTTGCTAGAAAAAGCAGTGGGACTAGAAGATACCCTTGATTACGTGGAACCACCAGACTGGTACTTTCCCACGCGAGAATCTTTAGGCAGTGTGCTTTTAGCTAAGGGTGACTATGCACAGGCTGAGAAAGTCTTTCGTGCTGATCTAGAAAAGTATCCCCATAATGGGCGTTCTCTATTTGGCTTGCAGGCAAGTTTAGAGGCACTGGGCAAACATAAGGCCGCTCAACTTGTCAAAGCCGAATTGGAAACAGCTTGGAAAGGTGATAAAAAGCAACTTGCTATAGCGAATATGTATTGAAGAAGAATTGACAATCCAGAAATCAGCTATCTTTCGACGCCGCGCGTTGGCGGAAGACGACGCATCAGAAAGCGGTTAGATAATTTTTATAACTCAAATTAGGATTGCTATATCCTTTATTTGTTGCCTGACTTTGCCTTTCATATTAAAATTTGGGAGTAATACTTTTGGTTAATACAGTCAAACGTTCAATTCGGATATTAAAGATGCGCCCCTGCATGTCTGATTTCCTTGATCACCCTACACGATTTATCTTCTTCCATTTCCAACCCTTTTTTGCGGTGGGCTGTACTTATGGTAGGTGGGGGCAGGTGATCGCGTTGGTGCGATCGCATCACTAGTTAATTATCTGTTAACGATCTACTGGATGCAGAGAGTTGGCTCGTATGTCATCCTAGATTAGGAGAGTTAATTTGGTGATGTCTTTGATTTTAGTATTGAAAGGCTTTTTCCTTTTAGTATTTACAGACTACTCAGAGAAATTAAAATCTCTACACAGTGATGATTTTGGAGAGAATCGATGTCAATTTATGTAGGTAACCTCTCTTATGACGTTACACAAGAAGATTTAAGTGGTATTTTTGCAGAATATGGTACTGTAAAACGGGTTCAAGTACCTACTGACCGTGAAACAGGTCGTCCACGCGGCTTTGCTTTTGTGGAAATGGGAACCGAAGCTGAAGAAGCAGCTGCCATAGAAGCTCTTGATGGTGCTGAGTGGATGGGTCGTGACCTGAAAGTGAATAAGGCTAAACCCAAAGAAGATAGAGGTGATAGAGGTTCGTTCGGTGGTGGTAGAGGAGGATACGGCGGTGGTGGCGGCGGTGGACGCAACCGCTATTAACGTTGGAAACAAAAAAACTTACCTAGAGTCTTAAGGTCAGACAAGGTGTCTGTCTTTTTTTTGTAATGTTAGTGCTTCCATAGCCATTGATGAAGTCAA
>NZ_CAXTNE010000113.1:2524-13387 GCF_964245445.1 uncultured Nostoc sp. | reverse complement strand
GTAATGTTAGTGCTTCCATAGCCATTGATGAAGTCAACTTAGTTAGGAGAGATAATGACCCAAGTAATTGTAGGTGACAATGAACACATTGAATCAGCCTTACGGCGATTTAAGCGAGAAGTTTCCAAGGCTGGAATTTTTCCAGACATGAGAAAGCATCGTCATTTTGAAACGCCTTTAGAAAAACGCAAGCGCAAAGAAGTTGCCAAGCACAGACAAAGTAAGAGAAGTTTTCGTAACTAAGGGCTGACATAGATATAACGAATACCCTCATAAAATCTATGAGGGTTTTCCTTTTGGCTATTTTAAAATCAGGAAACCTAAAGAAACGCTAAAATCAAGTCAGCCTTTGTATTGTAGCGGTTGTGTCTCACATCACTCAGAGGGCGGTTCACTGTATAAATCCTGATTGTCAACGTCCTTATCCTCAGCCTTGGGGAAACAAATTTTGCAACAGTTGTGGCGCACCGCTAGAACTGTTAGACCGCTATGTTCCACTTCAGCCTTTAGGGTCGGGAGGATTTGCTCAAATTTACACGGTTTGGGATGAAAAAACTCAAACAGAGAAAGTGCTGAAGGTGTTGGTAGAAGATTCACCAAAGGCACTGGAGTTATTTACCCAAGAAGCGGCGGTTTTATCTAGTTTGAACCATCCGGGTGTCCCCAGAGTCGATGCCGAAGGGTATTTTCAGGTACAACTGTTTAACCCCAAACCGCACCAATTACCTTGTCTGGTAATGGAAAAAATTAATGGGCGGACTTTAGAGGAGATATTAAAAAAGTTTCCCCAAGGCTGTCCAGAGGATTTGGTTTTAAACTGGTTTGCCCAAGCTGTACAGATTTTACAAGAATTACACAAACGTCACATTCTTCACCGGGATATCAAACCTTCTAATTTAATGCTGGGCACTTCTTCGCCATCTTTAACCCCGTCTCAAGGGCAAACAGGAGGCGATCGCTTAGTACTAATTGATTTTGGAGGAGCAAAACAATTTAGCGCCTCTAAGCTGCGTTCTCAGTCTAGTTCCACCCGATTATTTTCTTCAGGCTACAGTCCACCAGAACAAGTGACTGGAGGGATTGTTGGACCAAGTGCCGATTTTTATGCCCTTGGTCGAACCATGATTGAACTACTAACAGGTAAGTACCCGCTAGAGTTGGAAGATCAACAAACTGGGAAATTGCGCTGGCGAACTACGGTAAATGTCAACCCCCAACTAGCAGATTTGCTGGATGAGATGGTGCAGGAGGATGTGCGATCGCGTCCAGCAAATGCAGCTATAATTCAAAAACGTTTGGCGAAGATTTCTCAACCATTACCGCCGTCAGGATTATTTGCCCAACTGCGAGACAACGGAAAGCTTGCCTCAACGCAAGTTTCCCAAAGATTTACACAGCTAATACAAGCTATTGAACAAGTTTTAGCTAACTTTAACCAAGCTGTAACCAAAACCGTTATTTTTATCGCTCAGACAATCATCAAAATTTTCCAAGCTTGTTTGGCGACGATTTGGGCGATGATTCTGGCTTATGTTGGCGCTTGTTTTGGTGCGATGGCAGGTTTTATTTTGGCATATCACACAAGCTTGGGTCGTCAGGTTGTGGAATTTATTTGGAATCAGCAAAACCAATTAGTGCCAAATACTCAACCAGTCTTGGGGGCAGATATTTTGGTATTCGTCGCCGCAGGCTGGGGAACCGCTTGGGGACTGACAGTATCCGGGTGTTTTGGTCAACAGCGACGCTTTTTAGTAGCGTCGCTGATGGGCATGATTAGCTATGGCTTCGGTTGGTTGATTTTGCAATTAATCACACCCAAAGATAGCGGCGAGGGCTTAGTGGCAGTAATTTTAGTGGGAGTTTGCCTACTTACCTTAAGTTTAGGACTTCGCAGCCATCACATAGTGTACGCTGTGTTCGCTGCCTTTGGTAGTGCGATCGCCTATGCAATTTTGATTCTTTTTAGGTTAGCGCCTCCGATTTTCCAATTCTCTAGTCAACCAGGCTGGTCAGAATTACAGTTACCTCTGATTTTTTTTGGTTCTGTAGGCGTCTTTATTAGCTTCTGGTTAGGAGTGACATACTACCTAATTGTCCCTGGATTGCGGTTTTTAGGGTGGCGATGAAGAATATAGGAAGCAGAAAGTAATTATGGTGTGGCTTGTAAGATGACTTGGGTACTTGCTGCGTTTTCAATCTGTTTTGACCACAATTGAAGTATACAGTAACCCCCTAAATCACTGCTAGACTGGCTTTTAAATGATTTGTAGGAAGTTCTTGTGCCGAAGCTGAAACCAGATGACATTTGTCAAGTACGCTGTTTTAATGACGAGTTGGTAGTTCACGTCCGCGACGCAATGCCGATGGACGACACTTTTGAAGAAGCTAAAATACTCTTTACTGCTCTTGCTGACAAATCTCGCCTGAAGATACTCCATGCCTTAAAAGATCGCCAGGAATTATGTGTCTGTGATATTGCGGAGGTTCTTGGTGTGCAGGTATCTGTGGCATCACACCATTTGCGGAAGCTCCGCGATCTCAAAGTACTTAAATATAGGAATGATGGGAAACTCGTCTATTACTCGCTGCGAGATCAATTCGTAGGTGACATTTTGGATCTTGTGTTGCAAAAGATTGTTCGGTAGTCTCTTTTTTTTATTTAATCATTATGATATTGTTTTGAATGTTGGAATGAACAGGCAAGTGACTAAGGAACTAGATAATGTCTGACCATTGCTGCCAAAAGAAATCATCTGAACTTGACAAAATGACCAAGCGCCAGAGCAAGGTTTTGTGGATTGTTCTGGGCGTAAACACAGTAATGTTCGTTGTAGAACTCCTGTCTGGCATTCAGTCCAAATCCCTTTCTCTTACCGGGGACTCTCTGGATATGCTAGGGGATGCGATCGCCTATGGAAGCAGTCTTTACGTAATCAATAAGGGAGCAAAATCACAGGCCAAATCTGCCATCCTCAAAGGAGGTATTATGTTTTTGTCTGCTGTAGTGGTATTTGCCAAGGCTACTCATCAGGTGTTTTTTAACACAACTCCTGACCTTAAAATCATGAGTACAGTTGGATTGATTGCCCTTTGTACTAATTTGTTGTGTCTTTATCTTTTGACAAGGCATAAGAACGATAACATCAATATGTCTTCTGTGTGGCTTTGTTCTCGTAACGACATTATCGCCAACACATCTGTACTTGTGGCAGCTGGATTGGTGTTTATGACAAAATCATCTTTGCCGGATTTGTTAGTAGGACTTATGCTAACGTTTATTTTTGCGAAGTCAGCAGGATCAGTCCTCTCTAGGTCTTGGGGAGAGTTGGAAAGAGCTTAAGTCAGAAATCAGTGCTTTAATTCTGTTTTTGAGAAATATTGTATTGTTGTAGAAACTTAATTTTAAAAAATTTGGAAGTTGTATCTATGACACATTTGTTTACTAAAACAGCTATTAGTATAGTGATGACTACTGGTTTAGGGTTAGCGATCGCCATAACCACTAACGACCTAGCTTCTGCTGCTGAGTTCAACTTCAACTGGAAAGGAGACACTGGTTATTCAGCTAAAGGTTCATTTAACTACGATACAACAACTGTTCCAAGCGTCATTTATGAAGCAGGTTTGGGAGTTACGAAAAACTTGCAGTCCCTCTCAATTTCCTTCTTTGATCCCTTGAATACTCTCGTAAATAGTTTTACTCCAGTGCTTAGTGGTGTATCTAAATACGGCTTTTTGAGATTTAACTTTGATAGCACTAAAGAGCAAATCTTTGGCCCATTTGATATTGGCAAGGATGATGAGCTTCCTGGTGACACATGGCTTAATAATAATCTCGCACTCATAGACGAAGGTTTGAGCAATGAGATTATAGCTAAAGAATTTGGTTTTAACAATAGAAATGCAGCAGGCACAAAGCAAATACTAGATTTAAGTAACAATTCAGTTCAAGTATCTAAAGTGCCCGAAGGAAGTATCATTATAGGTTTACTAGCAGTGTGTAGTTTAGGATTTAACCTCAAGCAGAAATTCAATCCAAAATTTAAAATCTAAAATCTAAAATTGGTCAAAGGGATAAAATAAAAAGTCGGAGGCGATCGCTATGGTATCAGTCAGCGATGCACAAGCAATTATTTTAAATTTAGTACAACCATTGGATCACCAGCGTGATACAGAAGTTGTCAATTTATTAGTAGCAGATAGTCGGATTTTGGCAGTGCCTGTCACCAGTCCGCTAGATTTTCCCCATTGGGATAATTCGGCAATGGATGGCTACGCAGTTCGCTACGAAGATGTACAGCATAGCAGCGAAAACCCAGCAGTTTTAGAAATTGTTGAAGATATTCCGGCTGGGTATCAACCCAAGTCTACAATTCAACCAGGACAAGCCGCGCGGATTTTCACAGGTGCGGTAATCCCAGCAGGTGCGGATACTGTAGTTATGCAAGAAAAGACACGCCGCGAGGAAAACCGTGTATTTATTCTGGATGCGCCAAAACCGCAAGAATTTGTCAGATACAAAGCATCTTTTTATCAATCTGGAACACAATTACTACCAGCAGGAATTAAGTTAAATGCTCCAGAAATTGCCGTATTGGCAGCAGCACAATGTCCGCAATTAAGTGTTTACCGCCGTCCGCGTGTGGCAATTCTTTCCACTGGTGATGAGTTGATGACAGTTGATCAACCGTTGCAACCGGGGCAAATTGTAGATTCTAATCAGTATGCGCTAGCAGCTTTGGTGAGACAAAGTGGCGCAGAACCAATACTTTTAGGCATTGTCAAAGATGATCCAATTGCTTTGGAGAAAGTTATTGCCCACGCCATTGCGATCGCTGATATAGTTCTCTCTTCTGGTGGTGTCTCAGTAGGAGATTATGACTATGTTGATAAAATTCTAGAGTCACTAAAAGCAAAGATCCACATTCGATCTGTGGAAATGAGGCCAGGTAAACCCCTCACCGTCGCCACACTCCTCAGTCCCCATACTCCCTCATCTCCCCCACTCCCCACTCCCCACTCCCCACTCTACTTTGGTTTACCAGGAAACCCTGCTGCTATATTGGTGACATTTTGGCGGTTTGTGCTACCAGCAATCAAGAAACTTTCGGGAATTACTGAAGGTTGGGAACCAGTATTTTTAAAAGTGCGATCGCATCATGAATTGCGATCAAATGGCAAACGCGAAACTTACCTTTGGGGTAAATTGCATTTAATTGATGGAGTTTACGAATTTCATCAAGCTGATGGTAGTCAAAGTTCCGGCAATTTAATTAATTTAGCTCAAACCAATGCTTTAGCTGTTCTGCCGGTGGGTAAAACATTAATTTACCCACAAGAAGAGGTGCAAGTTTTACAGCTTAGTAATGGGTAATAGAGAATGTGGACAAGCAAAATAACTTATTACAAATGACACATGACAAATGACAAATGCCTAGTCTTAAAATACCTGCTCAAAAGCCTCAATCAAACTGTTAACTTCCTCAAGAGTGTTGTAATGTACCATACTCACCCGGACTATTCCACCTTGCGATGCTAACCCTAGGTATTCAATCAGCCGTTTAGCATAAAAGTCTCCATAGCGAATCGCAATATAATGTTGGTCAATTTTTGCCGGAATGGTTGAGCTATTCATTCCATCTACTACAAAAGATATAGTTGGCACACGGGATTTCCGGTCAGCTTTTGATTGACCAATCACTCGCACATTAGACTTGCTGTTGAGGTAATTTAAGAGGCGATCGCTAATTTTTTCTTCATGTATGCTAATTAAATCAAACGCCTGCACCATTTGATTTCTCAAATCAGGTGCAGTTTGATTGCCGTAGTGCAGTTGTGCTAATTCACTTAGATAATCACATAAACCCAACATTCCATAACTTAATTCAAAGTTGACATTCCCTAACTGAAATTTATAAGGTATATCTGTCTGCTCAATAAAATAATGATTAAGACTAGGTAATCTTAATAAATGTTCTTCTTTGCCATAAAGTAAAGCATGATGTGGCCCATAAACTTTATAAAAACTCAAAGTATAAAAATCAACATCCAAATCTTGGACATCAACTAACCTGTGGGGTGCATAAGCTACACCATCCACACAAATCATCGCGTTGCGATCGTGAACAAATGCAGCAATTTCTTTGATAGAATTGATGGTTCCCAGAACATTAGAAGCATGAGTCAAAGCTACTAGTTTTGTACGCTGACTCATCAATGGTTCTAAATCTGCTAAATGAAGTTCCAAGCTATCTGGGCGAATTTGCCACACTTTAACCTTCATTCCTTGTTTTTCCAGAGCTACCCAAGCACCAATATTGGCCTCATGGTCACAATTAGTAACAATAATTTCATCACCAGGTGTAAAGGTTTGACCAAGGCAAATAGAAAGAACTTTCAACATCATTGTAGTAGATGGACCCATAACCACTTCTTTATAAGAATTGGCGTTAATGAAAGTAGCCATTCCCCTAGTTGCTAAAGCCAATCGTTCTCCTGCAAGTTGAGAAACTGCATAAGAAGCTCCCAACTGGACATCAGAACTCAGGAGGAATTCGCTAATTCTATCTACTACTTTTTTCAGGGTTTGTGACCCGCCAGCATTATCAAAAAAAGTCCATTCACCAGCTAGGGCGGGAAAATATTGGCGAACTTTATCAAGATTCAAATGCATAGTATAAGTTTTTTAGAGAATGTTCTTTACCCTAGCCTACCTTTTAGCGAGTCTCCTAGAGAGCATCTACATCCTATCGTGGTGTTTACAGCTTGTTATGCCAGCCTTATTATTCTGCAAGAATCTCTCTAGAGAGAGGGTATACTTAGTAACTCAAAGAGTATCTTAATGATATATCTTACTTACAGCAAAGGTTAATGTCTTGATTCTTCACAACTCTCGCCGATTTTATTTGATAAGTTTAAGGTAGAGTCAAAGCAACTATACGACTACTATTTGATTTTTCAAAAGATAGGTAGGATATGTAGCTGCGAGAGTACTGCATCAAATCCTTACAAATGGTGCATTACGGATTCCATCTTAACGCACCCTACAGTACCTAATTTTTTCAAAAATCAAAAGTAATCCTATATTGTTGTTATTTTTAATTCCTTGATTGAAAACAAAAGAACGAGCTATGAATATTACGGTAAAATACGACATCGAGCTTATCAAGCAAGAAGCACTGCAACTTGTTAAAAAGAGACTTGTTAACCGTCAGCAGTCAATTTATACCCTCTGTAAATATATTCCTCATTGTGACTGGGTTAATTTTGAACTTGAGTTAGAAAAAAACGAATTTTTACTCAGAGATAGAATTATCGATCTCCTGAACCACGAATCTTGGGAAGACGATTGAGGCTGCATTTAGAAGCTGAACCTTATTAGCAGCATCTCAATAAAATTAAAATTAGAAATTCATTTTTTATAAAAACTCCTCGAATTAAGTTGGGCGTTATAAACAAGAGCTTATTAGACGTTATTTATAAATTAATACGCTTGGGTTAGCGCCAAAAACCTTAAACTGCGTAGGCTGGGGAGCAACTGCGCCCTTGCGGTTTTCTGACTTGTAAGCCCTCTTTTAAGCAAGCTACGGTGGCATACACAAGTCTTCTAGAGTTGCCCCACTGGCTTTTGATTCCCCCAACTTCCCGATAAATTGTTGTGTCAGGTAATACCTCATGGGAGAGCCACAGCCTGCCATTTTATAACGATTGATTGGTGGAATCAAGAGAAAATTATACTAAACCAATTTCAGTTACTTAGGATTAGGCAGACAATTCTTCTACCCCTATCCATTCTGTGATAGATTGCCATTGGCTAGCGTAAACAGTAGTATTTCTACGTTTTTCTTGTTGAGGCTTTCTAGGTATTTTTACCGTAACTGCCTCGGTGAATGAACTGGATTGGTTCAGATTATAAACAGGCATTTCTTGCCAACAGTGGCGACAAAACCAGTAACTTTCTGCACCGCGTACATGTTCTAAAAGTAGACTTGAGCAGCAAGGGCAGTAATTCATATTTTCTTAAATCCTATTAATAAAAGTGTTATCGCAAATCGGGGTAGCCACTTGACAAGCCTGCAGGTATTTAAAACCATGTGTTTATATTTTGACTATAGTCTTTAAATATGAGAAACTTGTGAGGAAATTTGAAACATTTAATAATCTCGTATAATTTATACATATTTCTTAAGTAATAGCATCAAAGCTATAGGACTCCTCTTTGATTTTTGAAAAAACTTGCCCTCAACTCGAAAGAGCTGATTCCCTACTCCCGTTCGGCTACGCTCACGGCAAGCCTACTACCTGCCTATCGCGCTTGCGCTGCGCTTCTCTGCGAGACGCTTCTCTTTGCAGAGAGGCTTGTCTGCGACACGCACTCGCGTTCGCCAACGCGAACGCGCACCACGCAAATAAGTTCAAAAATAAAATTGGATTGCTATTTAGCTATAGCAGCCCTGAATCAGTCATAAAAAGTTATATCTCTGACTTTTCTAAGAATTAGGGGATTTGGACACCGCGAATTTTCACTAATGAATTAAAATTGTTATATCTCTTCAGAATATCCTTAAATTATCTTTATATAAATTTGTATAACTAGAAATGTGGTACTTGAGAGCAGTCTTACTTGTGGTGTGCCACCTGTCAAATCCTCTTTCCCTCTCACCGATGGCCTTCTCCTAACAAAGAGGCGCAAGGGGCGGGTGAATACTCCTACAGAACATCATTTTGACGCTTTGATTATTTGCTCCTCCAGCAAGAACTGCGTCCTTCAACAAAACAGCCGAAATCACGATCTTTCTGGTGACGTTCGGAACTTGGATTTAATATTTACACTCATCAATTAATTTCAAATATTTCTCACTAACAAAACTACCAATACCATCAATTAAGGCAATCTCTTGATATAGATGATATGCTATCTCTAATTTGACAATAGAATCAGTGTGGCAACGCTAAAATTATATCTACTTCCTGCTTTCGTTAGTAACTTGCATTTCTCCCCTATATTAGGTTTTCTAATTTTTATAAAGCGGATCTATCAATCTAGTTGCTTGATAGTTGCTTGATTAACAATAATTCTTGATTTTCAATAGTTTGCTTCTTCTGGCTGGCGCTAGGTTTTGCTAATTCGTTTTGATATCAGAAAGATCATTAAGATTGACAAATTAACTATGCGATTCAACGATCGGCTGATTAACTTACCTAGCTTAAATCATGTTATTAATCGTTTTCCCTTAACGATTAACCCTGATAGTTTTGTAGTCGAAGCTATTTTGTTGATGAACCAGGGAAGAGCTAGTAATTATGCACCTAAAAACTTAAATTTTTCATTGGATTCAAACCCCGTTAATCAACCGTTAACTGGTTGTGTCTTGGTTCTGGAAGGAGTAAATTTATTAGGCATTTTTACTGAAGAAGATGTAGTTAGGCTTATAGCTTCAGGAATGGACTTATCTACGGTGACGATCGCACAAGTGATGACGCAGCCAGTAGTTACCCTTAGACAATCAGATTCTCAGGATATTTTCATTGCCTTATCGTTATTGCGTCAGCATCAGACTCATTATTTGCCCGTTTTGGACGATCGCGGACAATTGCAAGGAATCATTACCGAGGCTAGCTTGCTACAAGCCTTTGACCTGGTAAAAATGGTTGGGGTAGTTGAAGGCTTGCAGCAATATTTACAAGAACCCAGAGATGTCAGGCAGGTTAATCAGCACACAGAGATAGAGCAAGTTCGCTGCCAAACTCAAAATAACTTAAAACTATGGGTTGAGGCACAATCGGCTGAAATTATGCAAGTTAATCAGGAACTTCAGCTAGCCCTCGAAGAACTCCAAGTAGTAGAAGAAGAGCTGCGCGAACAAAATGAAGAGTTGGCCGTTGCCCGTGAGCTAGTAGAATTAGAGCGCCAGCGTTACCAGGATTTATTTGAGTTCGCTCCAGATGGTTACTTAGTAACTGATAGAGCAGGTATAATCCAAGAGGCTAACCGAGCAGCAGCAATCTTGCTGGCTGTCCGCCAAAAATATTTGGTAAACAAACCATTCATTCTATTTATTGCTCACCAAGACCGCCAGACTTTTACCACTCGACTAAATAATAGACAGCAGGAACAGGAGTGGGAAGCTTACCTAAAACCACAAGGAGGTAAAGCTTTTCGGGCTAGCATTAGAGCGGCTGCCATGTACAATTCAGAGGGTAAGCAAGTTGGTTGGCGATGGTTAGTCTGCGATATTAGCAATCGCCAACAGGCAAAAGAATCACTGCGCCAAGCAAACGAAGAGTTAGAACAACGAGTGGCAAAACGGACAGCAGAACTTGTGATGTCCAACGTCCTGTTACAACAAGAAATTAGCGATCGCCAACACGCAGAAGTTGCATTACAACAGAGCGAAAACCTCTATCGCCAACTCGTGGAAAGCCAAATTGACATAATTATCCGCATTGATTTGCACTTTCAGATTACCTTTGCCAATGCGGTTGCTTGTCAAACCTTCGGTTGGAAAGAAGATGAGTTTCGTGGTCAATCATTTCTCCAGTTTCTTTATCCAGATGACTTGCCTGAAGTGATGGAAGATATGACAGCTTTAGGATCTTCACCCCATCCCTTGACTAATCGTGAGCAACGTGTATTTACAATTAACGGTATTCGCTGGTTTCAATGGAATGCGATCGCAATCCATGATCACAAAGGAGAGGTTGTTGAAATCCAAGGGGTAGGCAGAGATATTACCGAACAGCAAGCCGCCTTACAAGATCGCCAACTTGCAGAAGTTGCACTACGCCAAAGCGAGGAGAAATTCCGCAATTTTGCTGAAAACACCCACGCCATCATCAGTATTGCTAGCCCAGATTCATTCC
>NZ_CAXTNE010000113.1:0-2424 GCF_964245445.1 uncultured Nostoc sp. | reverse complement strand
CGCAAACTGGCCGAACAGTCACTGCAAGAAAGTGAAGCGCGATTGAGTTTAGCTCTAGAAGCTGGCGAAATGGGTATATGGGATCGCGACCTGATTACCAATACTAGTATGTGGTCTGCCAATATGGGGCCACTTTATGGTCTGCCGAGTGGTACCTTGTGTCCAACCATAGAAGGCTATCTTAATTTAATCCATCCAGAAGACCACGAATCTGTGGCTGCGAGTATACCTCGCATGATTGCCGAAGGAAGGGAAACTACAGATTATCGAGTTGTCTGGCCTGACGGCAGCCTACACTGGTTAAACTGCAAAGCTCAGGTCTACTATAACGAAATCGGTGAGGTGATCAGGATGATCGGCACAAATAGAGATATCACCGAGCGCAAGCTGGCGGAACAAAAAATCTCCGAACAAGCCGCTCTACTTGATATCGCCACCGATGCCATATTAGTTCGAGATTTTCAGTCTCAAACCTTATTCTGGAATAAAGGTGCAGAACGGATGTACGGTTGGCTTTCTACAGAGGTTATAGGAAAAGACCTCCGGGAGATTTTGTACCCAGTAGAAACTCAACAACTGCAAATACCTCTAAAAAGCGTAATTGAGAGTGGCTGGTGGCAAGGTGAGTTATCTAAAGTTACGAAATCCGGTAAGGAAATTGTTGTAGAAAGCCGTTGGACATTGATGCGTGATTCTGAAGGAGAACCCAAATCTATCCTGACTGTTGACACTGACATCACCGAAAAGAAACAACTCGAAGAACAGTTTTTTCGCACCCAGCGATTGGAAAGCCTTGGTACTCTTGCAGGTGGTATTGCCCACGACTTGAACAATATATTGACACCAATTTTGGCCGCGGCTCAATTACTACAGGGAACATTTTTAGAAGACAAGGAGCGTTCTGAACAAATGCTGGCACTTGTAGAAACCAACGCCAAACGCGGAGCAGCTTTAGTGAAGCAAATTTTGTCCTTTGCGCGAGGATATAAAGGAGAGCCGACAATTATTCAAGTCGAGTACCTGATTTCAGAAATTATCCAAATTGCTAAACAGACATTTCCCAAATCTATTGAATTTTCCACCGCTATTCCAGAAAACATTTGGGCTGTCACAGGGGAAGAAACACAACTGCATCAAGTGCTGATGAACTTGGTAGTAAATGCCCGCGATGCTTTACCAAATGGCGGCAATATCAAAATTTCTGCGGAAAATAAGTTTATTGATGAAGCTTATACCAGAATGAATCTCGATGCCAAAGTTGGGCATTATATTGTGATTAGCGTTGCCGATAACGGAATTGGGATACCGCCATACATATTAGATAGAATTTTTGAGCCGTTTTTCACCACAAAAGATGTCAATGCAGGCACGGGACTTGGCCTTTCAACAGTGTTTGGCATTATTAGAAACCATGATGGTTTTATCAAAGTGTCTAGCAGTGTTGGTAGAGGCAGCAAATTTGACCTGTTTTTACCAGCAGTGGAAGCAACTCAAGCGTTCAGCATAGAAGAGATGGATTTGCTCTCAGGAGAGGGAGAACTGATTTTAGTTGTAGATGATGAAGCCCAAATTCGGGAGATTGCCACAATCATCTTGGAAAAGCACAACTACAAGATACTAGCTGCCAATAATGGTATAGAGGCGATCGCACTCTATGCCGAACACAAGCATCAAATCAATGCCGTATTGATGAATATAGTGATGCCGGAGATGGACGGAATCACCGCTATTCGCACCTTACAAAAAATGAACAAGCAGGTTCAAATTATTGTCTGTAGCGGACTGAACTCAATGGAAATTTTTGCTCAAATGGCTAATGCTAATGTGCAAGCAGTTTTATCAAAACCCTATACGGCCGGAGAATTATTGAAAACTTTACACCATTTATTGCCTAATGACAAATGACTAATGACTAATGACTAATCTCTCACAAGTTCCTCAAATTGCTTTGCTAAATTTAGAGTTGGGGCAATGTCGGCAATATAGGGTTAATCCAGCTGATGAATATTGTTAGGAAAATTAATGATGAGTTAGCGATCGCTGGACAAATTACACTAGAGCAGCTAAAAGAAATTGCTGATGAGGGTTATAAGTCTGTAATAAACCTACGTTTGCCCGACGAAACAGGCTTCCTAGCTAATGAACAGGAGAAGACAGAAGTTTTGGGATTGTACTACGTTAGCTTCCCAACGAAACCTGAAGACCTTAATCATCAAAGTACGCTCCAGATATATCAGACCATTACTGAATTACCCAAACCGATTCTGATCCATTGCGATAACTCAATTCGTTCAGCCGCAATAGTATTATTGTATATCTGCATCAAGCAGGGCATAACATTTGAAGAAGCACTGCAAAAAATTATTACATTAGGCTTGATATAGCTATCAACGAAGAGGCAGGGGGCAGGGAGCAGGGGGCAGG